>JAPKCZ010000250.1 GCA_028822745.1 Kiritimatiellia bacterium
CGACGGCGATCGCGGAGTAGCCCGCAGGCCCTTCGCAGACGGTGCGTCCGACTGGCCAGGTGCGGCAATCGTCCTCACTGAGGCGTACGGTCAGGTTGCGCCGGGCGGCATGGTCGTATTGGCCGGGGTTGCCGTTGCGGACGGCGGGGTTGCAGAACAGAATGCGGTTGGGCGACTGCGGGTAGCGGGCGATACTGGCGGCGCAACGCGGTTCCGGCAAGCCTAGATCGTAGCCGCTTTCAATGAATGTTTCCCCGCCGTCATAGCTGCGGTCCCAGGCGCGGTAGCCGCCGCCGCGCAGGCTTTCATTGCGGCTGTTTACATAGACGGCGCCGTCGCTGAGCTCGACGACGCAGGCCTCGCCGGTGCCTGTCTGTGCGAGGCCGCCGGGTTGCCAGGTTTCGCCGCGGTCGTCGCTGTAAACGACGTAATTATGGTGGTAGGCATAAAGATCGAAAGGGGTTCCTCGCGTACGACCGCGCCCCGGGATGACCAGGCGGCCTTGGTGCGGGCCGTGACGCAACTGGATGCCGGTGAACTGCGGGCCGAAGGGGCATTTCTCACCGGTGACCGGGTGGGTGACATTCAGACTGTCGCCCATCGGTCGGGGGTCGCTCCAGGTTTCGCCGTCGTCGTCAGTCCAGATGACGTACAGCCCGCTATCGACCTGGGGTGCGAGCTGCTTCCTCAATGCCGCTGCTTCCTTCGGGTACTCCGACTCCCATTGCTCCGCCCAGGCGCCGCCGATATCATCCGGCCCGATGACGACACCCATATTGAGAAAGACAAAAACGCGTCCGGTTTCGAGATCGGCCACGCCGCCGCTGTAGCTGTGCGAAACCCGTGGATTATCGTCGGAAAAAAGCACCTCTACATCGGTCCAGGAACAGCCATTGTCGAAACTGCGCCGCACGACCAGGTGATGCTTGGCCTCGTCGGCAACACTGTTGACGCGTTCTTCAGGCAGTGCGAAGACGACCCCGTTGCGCGACACCAGCAGGTTTGGGATACGGTACTGGCACTTCCATTGGCCGCGTTGGCAAGGTTGAAAAAGAGGCTGTTGTTCGAATGGGTCGCTTTCACTCATGGTGTTGCATGCTCCTGTCAATGCGGTTACGTTTTTTTAAGCGCATTACAACGTATTCCTTATCTGGCTGGCGCATAAAGCGGGCTCGGAGTTACGCACTGGGTAAAGGATACACCGGACGCCGCCAATCTGTCCAGATTTGGCGTCTTACATGGGGTGCGGCCCAGGTGGCCCAGCGTCTCCACCCGCTGCTGATCGGAAACGATCAACACGATATTATATGCCATCAGATTTGCTCCCTCTGTCACTGATCACAGACCACTTGCACGTCAGTGCTTCTCCGTCGCCTTCCTGAATTAATCAGTGTCGATGGTAGGTTGTAAAGGCAACTGTCGAACATAGTGCTGACCCTTGTGACTCACATTCGGCGCACGGCCTCAGGCATGCTAGCAAAACACGCCTTTTTATGTCCTGCGTTCGGTCCTATGGGATGCTAGTGACGGGTCGTGAACGCGAAGGCGGGCCAACGGTCCTTGTTGAAGAGATTTGCCCAGGAGCAACCGGTGCTGGCCTTGTAGCGGACGTTGACGGGATGGGGCACCTTGTCGCTGGAGACTAGCACGGTATCGCCTTCGATTCTTGCCTCTGCCCAGTGCCAGGGCTTGTCCTTGCCTGCGATTTCAAATCCCTGCAGCCGATCGCTGTGCCGTACGACCAGACCATGGCCAACATGTTTGAAACGGACACGGACCCGCTTCCCTTCCACCTCGTGGGACTCGTAGCGGGGCCCGTAGATCGGTGTGTTTCCACCGTAGACATAGCTCAATGCGATGTCACAGGCGCGTTGCCCGTAGCTCGACTTGTCGGGTGGATGGATGCCGCCGCCCAGGTCGGAAGTGATCACGACCGCCGCCTTCGGTAGATCGAGAAGTTGGACCTGACTGCAGCGCCATTTCCCGCTCTTCGGCGGGTTAGGCTCGGCGGGTTGCGGCACGAACTTGCTCGCCATCCGCGTCAAAGGGTTGCCCTGCGCATCCCAGGCGCATCCACCGCCGCTCGGTTTTTGCACATAGAGGAAGGGAAAGTCGCCCTGCCCCCAAGCCTTGCGCCAGCCCTGAATCAGGGCGTGCATCACCGGGTATTGATGGCCGACGCTTCTGATGCCCGGGCCATGCTCGCCCTGGTCCCAAAGAACACCGCGGATAGCATAGGGCAATACCGGTTCGATGAACTGGGCGTACAGATCGCCTATCTGGTCGGGCAACTTGGGTTCCTCGGGAAGGTTCTTGCCCTGCGACACGGCCCCTTTTAGAGCCTTCTCCCATTTGGCAAGCGTCTTCGGGTAGGCCTTGATTTCGTTCAAGAGTGATCTACCCTCTTCGTTGCCTTCCAGATGCTTCTTCAGAATTGGGTCGGCGCGGACCATTTCCTGACTAAGCCATCGGCCGGCAGCCGTACGCGTCTCGGCGCCGACGATCAGACCGACCGGGACGCCGAGCTCCTTTTGCAGGGGCACGCCGAAGGAAAACATAAGGGCCGAAAAGCCGTCGATGTCGCTGGCCGCGGCGATTCTCCAATCGCCCCTGTATAGACGTAGATTCGGGTAGGGCCCGGCTTTGGCCATGGCGGCGAGGACTTCGTCGCCACGGGCGAATTTCCCGACACGACGTTCCATGTTCGACTGCCCGGATCCGAGCCAGACATCGCCAACCAGGACATCGTTCAGCAGCAGAGCAGTCTTTCCTGTTACGGTCAGCTTGCCCGGTCGGCCGATCTTGAGCGGATCGAGATTGACGCGCCACTGACCGTCTTTGTCGGCCGTGGCTTCTTTCTTTTGATCGCGAAACGAGACTGTCACCTTTTGGCCGGGATCGCCCATACCCCAAATCGGTACGGGCATCTCGCGTTGCAGGACCATGTGGTCGCTGAACATCGGATCGAGCTTCGTTTCGGCCTGGGTGTTGGATGCAAGGATCATGCCTGCTACGGCGAGTATTGGCACCCCGATTGTTGGAAATCTGCTTTTACAGTCAATACTCATATTTCCCTCAATTAACAGTTAGACACGCTTGATGCACAAATACTAGGCACACAGTAGAGAGATCTCAAGGTGTGAATGGCCGGTTCGCAACGGAGATAGTGATGTCAATCTATAATCGCGCAGGAATTCCGTAAGCGTTAAGCTGGATCTTCCTGTGGTAGATTTATTCGTAGCTGCCGACGCCATCTTCGGATACCTGATCATTGCTACGTTCCCAGTGTTTGGGGGCTAGCAGCTCTACCCGAGACACCGCCAGAAGAATTGCTGAAGAATGGGTGAAAATCCAATCCTTCGGCTTACCCTCACTGCCCCACAGGACGACGTTGGCCTCAAAGCGGCGTTCGATCTCCACTTCGACGTCCATCGGCTTGCCCGAGACGATTTCTTCCTCATAGACGAAGGTCTCGTCGTGATCGATCATGTCGTAGTAGAGCACCCACTTGTCATCCAGCCGCCGCTTGTACTGCCGCGCGATGACGTTCGAGATGCGCTGATCCTTCAGACGACGAATCATGGTGATATCGCTGTCGCGCCCGACATTGACCTCCACCCGGTCCCCGATGGGCACATACTTCGTGCTCGTGCCGCCGACATAGGCAAGGTCTTTGTTGGCATACTCGGAGAACAGCCGCACCATACCATCCGGTAGGGGGGAGAGGCCCAGATTGCCCATGTCCGGCAGCGTCATCTCTTTGCCCACCACCAGGCGCACCTGGGCGTTGTCATACAACTCGCCGGAGTTGTTGTAGACCCGCACATAGCCGGTCAGCCCCATCTCGGTCTCGTCGCCGTTGGCCATGCCCACGTAGTCGGCCTTCCAGGTGATCCCACTGGTGAAATAGCGGATTTCCACGGGAATCTTGCCGGCCATCCCGCTGCGGATATTCCATTGCAGGGCATCGTTGCGTCCCGCCGGGAAGGTGGTATCCAACAGATCCACCTTGTCGATATGATCCAGAATTCGGAAATCGATACTGGTCGGGTCGATCAACGTATTGGCCCAGGAGAACTGGATGCGGTTGATGCCCGGCTTCACCGTCAGCAGGCGAGTCTCGCGCACCATGGTGATATGTCTGCCGAGTTATAGATCGTGAGCTGGGTGCTCTCGCGTGTCGGCAGCGTGACCAGGTCAACGCTCGCGAACGCCGTGGTTGCCAGTATCAACATCAGAACAATAGACAGACACTGTCTCATAAATCGCTCCCATCTCATGACTTGTATAAATCGTTGCGGCATCCGTGGCACCCTTTC
>JAPKCZ010000251.1 GCA_028822745.1 Kiritimatiellia bacterium
GACGAAGTCAGCGCCGCATTCCGCGCGACGCAGTCGCGCGGAATGCTCAGGATGAGGCGCGCTGTCAAGCGTCGCCTCGATCCTATTGTTCGGGTATTAAATCCTGTAAGATAATATTGCATCCCTACGCATTCGGTAGAGGACCGGCGAAGGGTTCGTGTTCGAAACGACACGGCGATTCCACCAAGCGCGGATCGTTGTTCTCGCGCAGGATGTGCATCAGTTTGGCGGCAAGCTTCTTTTGAGTGCCGCTATAAGCGGGGTCGCCGGCCACATTGTTCATGTGATGTGGATCGATACGAAGATCATAGAGTTCTTCTTTTGGTCGTTTGCCAAAGCCCAGTTGAAACAGCATTTGCACGTCTTCTTCTGCACGGTGATGGATCATCCAGGCCTTAGTGGGACTTGCATCCATGTCAGCATACGCCGCGAAGGTATTGCTGGAGAGTTCCTCGAAAGACGGCGCTTCTGTATGCGGATCATCGAGTCCACACGCGTCGCCGATGGGCCAACGGTCCGAGGCGAAGTTATGAATGTAAAGGAAGTCCCGGGTTCGAATCGCGCGTTGCGGATAGGGCAGGTTGCCTTCCCGTGCTGCTGCGGCATGCCGTTCGCGGCCTGTGATGACGAAAGTGCGGGCGTCCTCTATTTGGCCGCTCTTGTCGCTTTCAAGCACAGGCATGAGGCTTTTGGCGCTCATGCTGTCAGGAACACCCACGCCGGCCGCTTCAAGGAAAGTGGGGCCCAAGTCCATCAGGTTGACGAAATCATCGACCTCGCGACCTGGCGGGATTCGGCCCGGCCACCGTGCCGCCAGAGCGACCTCGCAGCCAATATCATAGAGGTTGCACTTTGCGCGGGGGAATCCGGGAATCCCGTGGTCCCCACTCACCACAAGGAGTGTGTTGTCCAACTCACCAATGGCTTCAAGCCGCTCCAGGAGGACGCCCAGTCCTGCATCCACGGCCAGGCACTCACCCAGGTAATCGCACACGTCCTCGCGTACGTCGTGTACGTCCGGAAGGAATGCAGGCAGACGACCCTTCAGATCGTCCGGCTCCAATCCCCAGAGGGCGTTGCCGGAACCGCGCTCCCATGAGCGATGTGTATTGGTTGGTCCCCACCAGTAGCAGAATGGCTTGCCGTCAGGTCTGGCCTCCAGAAAAGCATCGAAGTTCTGACGCGTTTCATCAAGAAGCGCCCGCTTGCCTCCCTCGATACCCATTTCGGGTGCCTTTTCGGTGACAAAGTGGGAGAACCTTCCGAAGTTGTTGCCCGCCGACTCGTACCGGGTGCGCTCCGCTCCATAGGGGGCATTGACCGCGCGTCCCGGCGTCCATACCTTATATGTGTAGCCGATGTGGTACCCTTCCTGCTCAAGTATCAAAGGATAAGTCGGTATTTCTTCGTCCCACACCGCGCCCTGAAGAATGGCCCCCAGTCCAGTCTGCCAGAAATACTGCCCCGAAAGGATGGCGCTTCGACACGGCGTACATGTCGGTGCTGGGACGAAGGCGTTCTTGAATATAACTCCCTCTCTGGCAACACGGTCGAAGTTGGGAGTAGTAATCAAGGTGTTCAGGGAGTTCTTCCCTTCAAACCTGCTGTATGCGCTGGCATATCGCCCCCAGTCATCAGCAAAGGCAAAAACAATGTTGGGCTTCATGGCTATTCTCCGTGAATCTCTTTCCCGAACCGATAATATTTACTGCGGGCGATAATACGTATCTTATCGCCCGCGGGCATAATATTAATTTTGCTCGCGCCCGCCTTGTGAGAGGGTGTCGCAAATACGGAATGGCGAGAACTGGCGTGGCGTAGGTGTGTGTCGTTCTGCATTCTGATTCCCCCTCTGAAAACCTAACGGTTTCGATGTCCACCCGTACCAATCACGGGCGCACTGTGGGGCCGTCAATTATGTGTGACTGTGCCCTAGTTCTCTGGAATTACAAAGAACTTTCGAGCTAAAAAAGAGGTTTCAGGGACGTACGCACGCGTGTAGGAATTTGGGGGAAACAGGGGAAATGGTGGTGGGGGAAGGATTCGAACCTCCGTATGCAAAAGCAAGCAGATTTACAGTCTGCCCTCGTTGGCCGCTTGAGTACCCCACCGGGTGCATAAGGCGTGTCACGAAAATGTGAGAAGGCACACCATGCCGAATTGGGGGGCGTCGAGACAAGCAAAAAGTGGAAAAAGAAGCGCCCGACGGCTGATCATGCTTAAATGAGTTGGCCGGGACGCCACTTGCGCACGGAATTGACGATATATATCTGCTCGGCGCTTTCAACGTCTTCGCGCGTTAAAATGGTTTCTTCAATCTCGCCTGCATCAATGAGCGAACGACGGAATGTGCCGCCCAGAAGGCCACAACGGATGACTGGTGTGAACAATCGGCCGTCACGTTTGATCACAATATTAGCCAGGCAGGTTTCGGTGACCTCCCCACGTTCGTTGTAGAGCATGACGTCGCCAGCGGGCGAACTCTCCGCGAGGTTTTTGTCATAAACGGACCGGTTGGTTGTCTTGTAGTACATGTATGGCGACGTCGAATCGATGGGCGCGCTGGCCCAGCGCAGCAAGAGCGGTTCGGTGGGCGTCGGCGGAATGACCTTGGCGTCGCCGCGATACATCCCGCAGGGAGAAACACGCAAACGTACCTTCAGTCGATCCTTTGGGGCGGGTCCAATGGCATGATGCAAGACGTTCATGGCACGCCACGCCCAAACCGTGACGCCACAGCGCTGCGCGGCGTCCAGCAAACGACGCATATGCAGATCCATTAGAAAAAATCCTTCTTCGGGTGTCCAAAGCAGGCTTTCCGTGAGTTCGTAGCGACCCAGACAAAAATGTGCTGGAGCGCCAGAAAGTGTCGTTTCAAGGGATGTATTCACCCCCGTACCATATAGAAGCGATGAAGAGGTACTCAACGAAAAACACCTTTGTGCGATATTTCGAGGGATGGTTGGGTTCTTAATCATTAGAGCTAGCCTGAATTATTCACGAACCCATCAACAGTAGTCACAACAGTAACCGTTAAGCTTAGCTTTACAGAAACCCAGAGCGCGCTCCGCGCTGCAGAAAAGCGGTGACTGCGTCTCCGCACTCCATATCTTTCCGCTCCCATATGGAGTGCTCAGACGGAGTCGGAGCTTTGGATTAGCGCGGAGCGCGCAGCAGACTTGAGGATTGCCTAAGCTTAACGGTTACTCACAACACCATGAACACCATGAACACCAGAGTTTAAACCACGGATTACACGGATGGCACGGATTTTTGGAACTGTTCTGCTTCTATCCGTGGAATCCGTGGTCTTCTTCGTTTCGCAAAAAGTAGATGAATAGATCAGGCTAGCTCTAATGATTAAGAACAGGGACGATGACACCCTTGACACCTTGCGGTGCGCGGACGACACTCGATGGGCCTGAACTTTCGCGAAAACGCTCCCACGATTGATGCCAGAAGATGACCGACGATATTTCTGAAAAACCAACGCCCTTTGGGAAAATTAGCCCCGATGAGTCGATGGCAGAGTGTCTGGCCGAACTCAATCCGCAGCAACGGGCGGCGGTGACCACGCTGGATGGGCATGTTCTGGTCGTGGCCGGGGCTGGAAGCGGTAAGACCAAAACGCTCGCTTATCGTGTGGCCTACCTTATTGCGAATGGCGTTGATCCTGGGCGAATTCTACTGATGACCTTCACGCGTCGTTCGGCACAGGAAATGATTCAACGTGCGATGCATATTGTTGAACGCGGCACGAATGCGGTCAACAAGGTCTGGGGTGGCACATTTCACGCAACGGCCAACCGCTTGCTGCGAATGTATGCGAAACCGGCGGGCATGTCAGATGACTTCACCGTGATGGATCAGTCCGATTCTGAGGACATGATTAACGTGATTCGCCAGGAAATGGATCTGCACAAGCGCGACAAGCGCTTTCCACGTAAAGGCACATGCCTGAGTATCTATTCTCGCTGTACAAACGGCACTGAAGATCTGAAAAGCGTTCTGGATCGTTATTTTCCGTGGTGCAGTGAATGGGAAAAGGAGCTCAAGCCGCTTTTTCAAAACTATGTCATCCGCAAGCAGAAGCAAAACGTACTGGATTACGATGACCTGCTGCTCTATTGGTCGGAGCTTGTTTCTGACGAGCACCTTGCGAAGCAAATTGGAGGTCGTTTTGACCACATTCTGGTGGATGAATATCAGGACACGAATAACCTGCAATCGAACATACTCAAGGGAATGAGTCAGGCCGGTGCGCACATCATGGCCGTTGGCGATGACGCCCAAAGTATTTACAGTTTTCGGG
>JAPKCZ010000252.1 GCA_028822745.1 Kiritimatiellia bacterium
TCTTTTACTAAATTATAGGGATGAAAAACGTAAGAGCGAATTTGGCTACCCCATGCAATATCGCCCTTGTCGCTGTAAAACTTCTCCATGTCTTTGCGCTTCTGATCGAGTAACCACTCATACAGCTTGGCCTTCAACAGTTTTTCTGCTTTGGCCCGGTTTTTATGCTGCGAACGTTCGGCCTGGCAGGCAACGACGATACCGGACGGCATGTGTGTAATCCGAACGGCCGAGTCCGTCGTATTGACATGCTGGCCCCCCGCCCCGCTGGAGCGAAACGTATCCACGCGAATGTCCTCAGTCTTGATTTCGACGTCAACGTCATCATTGACCTCAGCAACCACATCGAGTGCTGCAAAGGACGTGTGCCGACGCTTGGCCGAATCGTAGGGACTGATTCGCACAAGACGATGTACGCCGCGCTCTGATTTCAAGTAGCCAAAAGCATTCGGCCCCGAAAGCAGCATGGTTACACTTTTGAGGCCAGCTTCATCCCCGGGAGACAGGTCAATAATTTCGACATCGAACCCGCTGCGTTCTGCGAAGCGCTTGAACATACGGTAAAGCATGTCGGCCCAGTCACAGGACTCCGTGCCCCCAGCACCCGCATGCAGGGTGAGATAGGCGTTGCTTCCATCCAGTTCGCCACAGAGCAACGACTGTAGTTCCAGCCGGTCGAATGCGGTCAGCGCCTCAGCGAGCGTGCGTTCAGCCTCGGCAACGGCCATGTCGCGTTCCGGCCCCTCTGCTTCTTCGGTGGCCAACTCAATCATGACCCCGACCTCCTCCAGCATGGCCGAGACGGACAGATATGGACGCAGAATGGTTCGCTGCTGGTTGGAGCGATCGATGACCTGTTTGGCCTTGTTTTGATTGTTCCAAAAATCAGGTTGTGCAGCCTGCTCTTCCAGTTCGGCTAAAAGTGTTTCACGGTTAGCGACGTCAAAGATAACCTCGCATTTCTTCCATGCGCGTTTCTACCTTTTTTACCTGCGCTTGAAGATCATCAATCATAACCCAACTCCATATTGTGCGGCGCGCTATGTGTCGCCGCGTTCTCGTGCGCTGCCGGGCCGGCGTTTTGCACGCAACCTGAGAACAGGGCCACGTCCCACCAGGAACATAAACAGCAGTGCGCAGACTGTTCCACACGGAAGAGCAAAGGGCAAGTCACCAAATCGATTGTACACCGTTCGACCGGCAGGTTTTGTTGGCACGACAACTTCCCCCACACGATAATCGAGCGCCAAATGGCCGCTTTGGGAAAGACTATCGGTCGTCACCGAATCCAGTTTTCCATCGCGCGCAATATAGCAACTCACACCAAAGTTTGCGCATCGCACGGCAGGAACGCGATTCTCAACACAACGAAACACGCAATGCGCCATATGCTGCCAACCGGCCCACGACCCTTCAAACCATGCGTCATTTGTTAGATTCACCAGAAACTGAGCACCATTGCGGACCGAGTAGCGTGACAGCGACGCAATCGTGTCCTCAAAACAGATCAATGCGGAAAAGGCCACACCTAGTTCCTGCAGGTGGAAAACCGTGTTCGTTAGTCCGGGCTTGCAGCTGTACCCAATTGGCGAGAGGCGTTCCAGTGCAGGGAAAATGGTGTCCCCCGGAATATACTCGCCGAAAGGAACCAGATGCGCCTTGCGGTAGTACGGCCACTGCGGCCCATCGCCGTTGAACAGGATAGCGCTATTGTAACAGGTCCACTGTTCATTCTGTTCACGGACCTCAATCGTTCCCACCAGGATCTGTTCGCTCTCCCCCGCCAGGTCACAAATCATGGACCGAATGACCGGATCCCTGTCGGCGGGTTTTGGCATGGCCGTTTCGGGCCAAATAATTAGATCGGGCGAGGACAGTTTGGCCTTCTCTGTCAAATCGTACATCGTTTGCAAGATTTCGTTCTCAGTCACCGCTTGCCACTTGTCGCCTTGGGGAATGTTGGACTGAATGGCGGCGACACGAACCCGCGTCACATCGGCACCTGTAGCAGGCGCATTGGCAACGACCATGCGATAGCCGAACATCCAGGCCAACCCGCAAATGACAAGACCGACCATCAGCTCCGGGTGAACGCGCCGTTTGAGCCGCCGATCCAACAATCGCGATACCACGCTAACGCCCGTCAGCGCCAAGGCAGCGTTCATTAGCATGCAAAGTGCAGACACGACATAAACGCCGCCAAATTCAGCGAACTGAATCACGGGCAGGTTGGCATATTGACTGACACCGAGCGTGTTCCAAGCGAAACCCGTAAAAAGGGTAGAGCGCAAATATTCACATCCTACCCAGATCAATGGAATCGCGAACAGTCGTCCAAGATTAGGCAACATCGCGTCAGGGTCAAACGTGGTCTCAGATTTAACAGAGGGCTTGTTCGTCCACGACAGCCCGTGCCACAGACAGCTGATCAGGCTTGTAAAAACGCCGGTATATACGGCGCAGGCGGCCGCCAGAAACAGCCATGAAAGCAGCACAAGCACGAGCGGACCGCCGGCATCGCGCATGGCCAGTAACCATCCCAGCGTGATCAACCAAAAAACGAAACCACTTAGCCATCCCAGGCCGAAGCCTGTACGGGGCGGAACGGCACGCGCACAGAGGATCAGCGGCACCAATGCAAACCAAGCGGCTTCCGTTGATGTAAAAGGAGGGAAGGCGAGCGCCAGTAGTCCACCTGAGGCCACCGCGGCCGCCACGCGTAGACAGACAACGACTTTAGGAGACACCATGGGCTCTGACTCGATTTACGATCCGCAGCATTTTTTGAATTTTTTCCCGCTGCCACACGAGCACGGATCGTTCCGGCCAACTTTGGGATCATCGCGCGTTACCGTGGCAGCGACGGATGAAGGCGCTTCACCCAGTAATTCATCAATATTGATATTGCTCGACCCGCCCTGTGGCGCGCGTGCTTGTTGTGCGCCAGCGCCGTTGCGCTTGCCCAACAGTGACACATCTTCGTGCACCATGTTTAGCGACTTCATAAAGGAGTCATAGGAATCCATCGAGGTGGTCGAGCGGAAAAGCGACGAGGCAATATCTTCGCGGATTTCGACCATCAGCGTCGCGAACATGTCGAACGCTTCACGCTTGTATTCAACGAGCGGATCGCGTTGCCCGTAAGCGCGCAGCCCGACGCCTTGGCGTAGACCGTCCATTTGCCGCAGATAGTCTTGCCAATGCGTATCAATGATATTCAGCATGACATGGCGTTCCATGCTGTTGACGGCCGTGTCGTCTTCCATACCGACTTTGACGCCATAGGCCTCTTTGACGCGACCGTAAACAAGGTCCGCGACATCCAAAAGTTCGTTAAATTTTTCGCGAATCTCCTCGGGCTTCACAAGCACGGGGAACGTTGTGGAAACCCATTCAGCATAGGCGCCAATGGTCTCGTCGTCGTCCTTTCCCAGCATCTCTTCCGTGCGCCGGTCAACCACGTCGCGCATGACGCCATGGACCTCGTCACGTACCACATCGATCGTCACAACCTGACCCCGGAAACCGTAAACGATTTCGCGCTGCTTGTTCATGACATCATCGTATTCAAGCGTCCGTTTGCGAATGGCAAAGTTCTGTTGCTCAACGCGCCGCTGCGCGGTTTCGATCGAACGATTCAGCCATTTATGCTCGAGCTCCTGGCCCTCTTCGAGGCCCAGGCGACCCATGATATTGGCAATGCGATCAGAGCCAAAGAGTCGCATCAAGTCATCTTCAAGCGAAATATAGAAGCGTGATGATCCAGGATCACCCTGACGGGCACAGCGACCGCGCAGCTGGCGGTCAATGCGTCGGGACTCATGACGCTCGGAACCAATCACGTGTAATCCGCACGGATTTTCTATGAGTTGCGATAGCAAGGTGGTTTCGCCGAGTTTGTCCTTCAGGCCGGTTTGGGAGAGAATCACCTCCCGTTCAATCGTGATGACGCCTTCGCCCAGCTTAATATCGGTACCACGGCCAGCCATGTTCGTGGCAATCGTAACGCAACCGGGCTGCCCAGCACGTGTCACGATGTCGGCTTCACTTTCGTGATTTCGTGCATTCAGGACGTTGTGCGGAATGTGCGCCCGTTTCAACATGCGACTCAACAGTTCCGACGAATCGACACTGGCCGTACCGACCAACACAGGTTGTTTGCTCTCATGGCGAGAGCGGATTTCGTCGATCAGTGCTTTGTATTTTTCACGCTGCGTCTTGTAGATCACGTCATTGCCATCAACGCGCCGAACCGGACGATTCGTTTTCATGACAACAACGTCAAGTCCGTAAGCATAGCGCC
>JAPKCZ010000253.1 GCA_028822745.1 Kiritimatiellia bacterium
ATGCCCAAGGGACAACCGGCAGATGGCGTGGACCTGTTTCCCTTCATCAACGGAACGAATTCCTCCCAGCCTCACGAATGGCTTTGCTGGCAAAACCGCAGTTGGCTTCCGCGAAAGAAGGGCAGCTATGTTGTGCCCACTCCCAAAGTCCACAACTCCGCCATCCGCAAGGGGAACTGGAAACTCGTGCGAATGAACGAAAAGATTGGCTCGGACGCTTTGCCTCCGGCCTGGAAACTCTACGACTTGGAAAAGGATATCGGAGAGCAAAAAGACCTCGCCAAACAGCACTGTGCCGTCGTCAAGGAATTGGGCGCCCAATTCAACAAATGGCGATCATCGATGCATCCTACCGTTGAGTAGCTAGTAATCGGGAAGATGAAAACTGTACTTACTTTAATTGCATTCATCGCGCTTTTCACTCAAGCGGCCGATAAACCCTACATCATCCTCACCATGTCCGATGACATGGGCTATGCCGACATCGAGCGTTTCGGTAATTCGGGAATCCACACCGACTTTCTGGATAAAGACGGCAACGGATTCGGCGTTCACTACCTGTAGGTAAGGCGGAAGTAGTCGGTGTCAGATGGAAAAAGCAACATTATCGGACAAACAACCCGTCCCTAGCGTTCCCATGCTGTGCATTTCTGCTCGGGCGTTGCTGTTATTCCTCTGCTTAGGGGCAACCGCCCAAGCAGGTGATTGGCCCATGTGGCGGTATGATGCCAGCCATACGGCAGCCTCGCCCGAACGACTAGGCGACAACCTGACCCTTCACTGGACCCGGCAGTTGGCCCCAGTTGAACCAAGCTGGCCAAAACAGCCTCGCCTGTGTTTTGATGCGGGGTACGAACCAATCGTCATGGACGACTTCATCTACGTGCCCTCCATGGTTTCCGACAGCGTTACGGCATTCGATACCCAAACGGGCGCCGAGATTTGGCGCTTTTATGCCGACGGCCCAGTTCGTTTTGCACCGGTTGGCTCCAAAGGCCGTATCTATTTTGTCTCGGATGACGGCTTCTTATACTGCGTCGGTGCTGCTACGGGAACTCTAATTTGGAGAAAACGGGGTTTGCCAGATGATCGCCAAGACCGAAAGGTTTTGGGTAATGGTCGTTTGACCTCCTTATGGCCGGCACGAGGTGGTCCTGTACTCGTAGACGACACGATCTATTTCGCTGCCGGCATCTGGGCGGACGAGGGCATCTACATATATGCCCTCGATGCGAAAACAGGAAAAATTCTTTGGCTCAACTCGGATACGGGCCGAATAGAAGAACTAGTGAAGGATCACGGAGGGATCCAGTACGGTGGTTTTGCACCGCAGGGTTATCTCACCGTTATCGGTCAGCACCTGATTGTTCCCAACGGCAGCGCCATGCCGGGTATTCTAGATCGCAGCACAGGCAAGCGCCTGCCCATGCCGGCATACTGGGGCGGGCGCGGTGGCTTGGAAAAAGGCACTTGGTTTACCGCCGGCATCAATCACCTGCTGTTCGTTGGAGGCGACTTATACGATCTGACAACGCTACTGAACAATCGCTCGGACCACCAGCGATCAAGGCTACTGATAGCCCCGTCAAACCTCAAAGCACTGGGGCCCCATCGGAAAGCTATCCTCACCAGTGATCGCATCTACGCCTCTACGCCAACAATCGACGTGCCGATCTTTCCGGCTCTCGGAAAACCGGCTTATCGGGTGGCACCGAGCACCGATGTGGAACGCCTCGAAGCATGGCACCTCCCCAAAGCAACCGACCGATTCCCAGAAACCCCAAAGCGCAGCGCTTCCATACGACAGAGCCAATCCGATGCCACGCAACAGGCAAATGAAGCGCATCTCATGCAGGGCCAGCACCCGCTTTCGTCGCCAGAATGGAAAAAAGAACCGTTCAATTTGCTGACTTCCGCATGGGTGAAGAAGGCGAATCTGGCCATTCATCTTAAATCTGGATCACGCCTCTATGCCAGCGCTCCCGGGAAAATCGTCGCACTGGACATATCGCAAGAAAATACGATTCCCGAGATCGTCTGGGAGCATCCCATTGTCGGCACGATTTCGGGAATGCTGGCCGCCACGGGGAAACTATACGCAGTCACCCGCGAAGGCACTATCCATGCCTTCGGTCCACCTCGGCCACAGGCAGCAGTCATCCATGGTGCATCAACAATGGTAGAAGCACCCGTCGTAGTAAACCACATCACTGCAGCCGCAGCCAATCAAGATGGCTACTGCGTGATTTTCGGGGCCTCGTTCATGCCCGTTGCGGAAAGCATTCTTCGCCGATCGCGCATGCGTATCATTTTGGTCGACTCGGATGAAAACGCGATTGCACGCATCCGCCAATCCCTTGATTCCCGAGGCATCCCAAGATCTCGCTTTCACGCCTATCAACACGAAGAGATCGCGGCCGATCTACCGCCCTACATCGCCAACTTCGTCGTCGGCGATGCATCCTACGCGGCCCGAGTTGCCGCGAGCCCCGTGTCTTTGGGCAAGCTCGCGCGCATCATTCATCCATACGGCGGCCAAGTTTGGCTGCACGCCTCGGTACCAACGCAACTATTATTGCGCAACGCCCTAGCACTCGGAGCCAACCCGCAGAACCTAGCCTTAACAAGGGTGGGGGAGTACGCCCGCTTCGATCGGCCAACAGGACCGCTCGGTGCCGGCGAATGGACGCACCTCAACGGAGATCGCGCAAGCACGCGGGTGAGCCCCGACACCGCGGTGCGCGGCGAATTGGGAATATTGTGGTTTGGCGGTGGCATAAATAGCCTGCTGCCGGAATGGGACTTCACGCACTCCCGTCCCATTCCGCCATTGGTTTGCCAAGGTCGAATCCTTATGCAAACGCCTCCCTCTCTCCATGCGATTGACGCCTACACGGGCCTCCCGCTCTGGAAGAAAACGTTTGCCGACCCGTTTGAACTGGAAAGTAAAGCCGAGCGCCGATGGTACCGGCCTCGCAGCTTCATCTACGCTACCGTCAAAAATCTAATCTACGTCATCACCCAGCCGGCAACGATCAGCCAGCAAACGATCGTAAATCCTTCAAAACCGGGAAACACCTGCCTCGTCATCGATGCCAAGACCGGGGACACCTTGCGTAATATCGGGTCCCCTTTCGGAGATTCCTGGCGCGACCTCAAGGTGACGGACAATCGGATCATCCTTTCATCCACAAAGGCAGTCGTCGCAGTAGATCCGAAGACCGGTGCAACCATATGGACGAAAGAAGCCGCCGCAGAAGTCGTGGACGTCGTGGTGTCCGAAAGCTTGGTCTATTTTCTCGATGCGCCGTTGCCCAATCTAAAACGCCGTCGCCGAGGCCAAGCGAGGAGCGACATAAGAGCCTACCTAGTGGCGCTTGCCGAAACCGACGGGGCGGAAATTTGGCGTGCGAAAATCGATTTGCCGCCCGCACATTCTGGCGCTATACTCGCCTACTCTCGCGAAAACAGATCCCTCATCACCATCGCAGGTCAGCTGATGATTTGTTATCGATCGACTGGCGAGCGCGCCTGGCAGGTACGCCTGTCAAGAAAGGAAGTGCCGAATGTAATCGATCGTGGGGCCGCCGAATCTGGACGCACGCGCCCCCTTTTGTATCCGGAGCACATCCTCTTTGGCAACGGCAAGCAATTCGACTGGACAAATGGTCGCCTCCAGCGATCGACAAGCAGCATTCCCCAAAAGCCCCGAGGCTGTAGTCAGATCTTGGGCTCCACCTACTACCTCACCGGTCGCGACGGGCACGCCATCACCGTCAATCGCGAAACCGGAAGCCTGCAAAGCGTCACAGGCGTGCGAACCGGCTGCACCAACAGCCTCATTCCCGCCTGCGGCATCATCACGGCCCCGTACTTTGCCCAGGGCTGCTCCTGCAATTACGCACTCCCCACCTCTTTCGGGCTAGTCCCTACCTCGCTCTTGGCAAGTCCATCGAACTGAGCCCGTAGACAGGATTATTAAGATGTCCCCAAGGATCGCCGGACCACTTGCACGACAGGAAGGGGCTCGGATGGTGGCAGTCGGGCATCATTACGGGTGGCGGCGCCCCGGCCTCGATCTTGGTGGAAGTTGATCGCGATGGCACCTACGAGTTTCGTTTACGCCGTTGGCCGGAAGCGGTCGACCAGCCGATTTCTTCCGCGGCCAAAGTGCGAGTTCCGAGTAACGCCTACGGGGGAACCAAGATGGTGCAAAGCACTGCCGGTGGTCAAAGCCACGCTCAAAGTGGCCGATTTCGACAAAACAATCGAGGTGACCGCCAACATGGCGGAGGCGATG
>JAPKCZ010000254.1 GCA_028822745.1 Kiritimatiellia bacterium
TTCCGTAAGGGGACATTCCAGCTTTTTGAAGATTTCTGGGCGTTCAACGAATATGCCGGTCATTTCATGTTTGGGTGGGATGCCAAGAAACCGGTGAAGTATTTCATCACGGTCAAGGGAACCATGCGTGACGGCGTGACGCGGATTCCGGGCGGATTCGGTGGCGGGGTCGGTGGATGCGGTCTTCGGGATGCCGGGGGCGGTCCGTGGTCGCCGGCGTTCTTCCACGAGTGGGGGCACGGCGTGCCCAGCGGGTTCAGTTTTGGTGGCGGCGAGCAACTTTGTGACACCTTTCAAGCCTCGACCGACCTTCGGCGCATCAGCAAGATCGGCCATCAGGCTGAAAAACCGTATAAGAATTTCTTCCACGGTCAATACCCGGGCGCTGGGGGATACATGACGATTTCCGAAGATCCGAACTGGGCATACTATTCGATTGCCTCGATTGCGTCGCTGAGCGGTTTTGGCGACGGGTCGCCGATGCACGCGTATATGCGCGTCGGGAAAGAACGCGGGATGTGGGACGAGCCGATCGCCGAGTTTGGCGACCTGATGGGGACGGTCTGTTCGCGATTTGCCGAGTTCGACACGCAAGTGCAACAGTTGGAGAAAAACCAATACGTGTCGGCCAACAAATCGTATTTGGTTGCGGTGGATCGGGAGAAGGGACTCTATCGCTGCCCGCCCAATGAAGCCCCCCAGCCATACGGTGTGCATATTTCGCGATTGGTTCCCGACAAAGGGGCGAAAACACTGACCGTCGATTTCCGCGGATTCTTTGACAAAGACACCTACAGCGATTGGCGGGCGTGCATTGTGGCGGTAGACAAGGACGGTGTCTGCCGATACTCGCCGCTGTGGAACAAGGGCGACATGTCGATGGATGTGCTCCCTGGCGACCGGCGGTATTGGCTGACAGTCACGGCCACTCCGTTTGGGGTGCCCAAACATAACCCCAGAGGGGGATATCATGCGATTTATGAAGTCGGGTTCGCCTACAAGTACCCCTTCGAAGTCCTGCTCAAAGGGTGTACCCCCGGAACGCCGCGCAACAACACCGCCGACAACATGAACTTCCAACTCGCCTGGCCACAAGCTGGACGCTACGCGATCTCTGGAGTGGATGGTCAAAACACGCAGGCACACGGGACCCAATGCGACTGGCCGGTCCTTCCCTACCATCCCGATTACGAAAAGACAATCGACAACCTCACGACGATGAAGAAACGGCTGTCCGAAGGGCAAGACGCCTTCAACGACGCCGTGAAACAACGATGGATCGAAGACCCTTATGGATGGCGGAACAAGTGGATCTATGTCCAGCCGGGGCTCATGAATTACCGGGCGGATTACCTTTTGGAAAACAGCCTCGGCGCACGTCACAAGAATGGCGGCGGATGGGTCAGCCGCAACGCCCAGGTGGACGAGACGGCGTATGTCGGCCCGAACGCGATGGTGCTCGACTATGCTCAAGTGCGGGATCACGCCAGCATCGAGGACTTCGCCATTGTCAGCGGAGAGGGCGTCACCATTCGCGATCACGCGAAAGTGTTCGGAAAAGCAATCGTCTGCGGAAACGCCGACGTCAGCGGATACGCTCGCGTCTCACGAAATATTTTCAATCGCCAAGCGCGCGTACACTACAACGCCGAAGAACTCCCGCATAAGGGCATCTACACGTTCGACGTCAAAGGCGGAACAAAAGTACATCGCACCACGCCGGAGCTACGCGATCGGTTTGAGTTTTCCAACCCGCACCTCCAAGCTAACTACGCCATGCTGCGCGACGAAACGATCCTTCTGGAAGACAACTTCTACGAACGCGGAGAGCGCGGTTATGGACAGGGCCCGCAATGGGATTGGTTGATTTACTACGACGGGCAACTGCAAGGAAAGCCGACCTTCTTTACCGATGAACAGAACGGCAAGGAAGGGTTTACCTTCGACGGCAAGACTCAATACGCCGAGCTGGAACCCACCGTGTTGGACCTGGGCGAAGCGACCGTGCATATCTCCCTGCAGTTCAAAGGAAAAGGCGGGACGCTGCTGGATGCCGGACACAACAAAGAGAACCGGATTCTATTGACGGTCAACGACGCTGGACTGCCCACTCTTGCCGTGACCGTGGACGGGAAGAGCACCGCAGCGACGGGCAACAAACCGCTGAAAACCGATCAATGGGGCGAACTCCGGCTGGAACTGAGCGACAAGGCTGCACGGGTATTTGTCGATAACACGCTGTCGGCGAAATTGCCCACCGGGTTCCGCCCCTGCGACGTGATCCCTTCCGGTGAAACCCGACGCAACTTCTTTGCCATCGACCGCGAGAAGAAGAACCCACTGGCGGCGTCTGTGGATTATGTGCGCATTTACAGCAAGGTCTTCGCCGACTTTGCGGCCGACGCAAAAGAGCCTCCGCTGGTGAGTCCGCGACGGATTCCTGAGGGCATGGAGATGCGGATTGCGACCTTCAATCAGCACGCCGAAAAGGAATTCAAGGCACAGCATGGTGACGAGAACAAGGAGTTGGCCGAGATGACGAAGCTCTACGGCGCCTTGAAAGATGAATCTACCAAGATCATGCAAGAGATGCGACAAGGCGACAAAGTCGATGCGTTGAAAAGAGAACAGCAGGAATTGCAGGCGAAATTGGACGCCGAGACGGCCAAGCTCGTTCAGGAGTTCCTGGCTCAACCGAAGAGTATCGCAGAGAAAGCGAAATTCGCTGCCAACGCCAAAGAAGCAAACGAGTTAAGAAAACAGATCCAACAATCTCCTGAGATGCTTGCAATTCGAGCCAAACAGAACGACGCCAATAAGCGCGTTGGCGAAGCCCGAAAGAAAGTGATGGAGGAGCTGGCGCAAGACCCCGCGTATCAGAAGCTTGCCCAGAAGGACAAAGAGACCCGTGAGGTGTACAATGCTGTTCAGAAGCTCGCCAGAGAGACGTGGGGAAATGACCCTCAGTGGCAGAAAATCCAGGTCCAGTTAAGAAGTAAAGAGTTGCTGCGTGAACAACAGGATGCCTTACATCGGAGGCGTGGAAAACTTGAGAATGAAATACGCAACAGTATCCCGACGTATTCAAGCATGCGAAACGCCGCGAATAAGGCAGGTGGTCGTGTTAACCAGAAGAGAGATGCCTACCTGAAACTCTCTGAAGCGTATGTTGCCGCAACCAAGGAACAGCGTTCGGTAGAGCAAGAAGAACGACAGACAAGGGATAATCACCCGGTGACGGAAATAATCAAAGCCTTCCCGAAGAATACACTCGGGCAACAAGCGAAACTCTACGCTGAGCCCGGCACCTACGAAATGCGACAACAGATGTTCGCACTCAATAAGAAACTCGCCGATGAGATTCTGCACACGGCCTACTCAGCAGGGAACACTGACGAATTTCTCTGGGCTACAGTCCTCGAGTACACAAGCGTTCATCGAACGGTCGCGTCGCTCGGTAAGGATATTCAGCGACAGGGCAGCTACGTCGTCAGTGACGACATGCGTAATCTCTCGGCGGCGTATACCGCCCAGAAAGCCGACCAGTGGACCACCACACAGGAATGGGAAAGTGACCCGGCAGCCCTTCGGAATATAAGGGGGGGATACGAAGACGCACCCCAACCCGCGAAGTTGTGGATGGAACGCATGCTGCCCCATAAGTATGGCCCGGACAAAGGCAAGCCCATCGTCAACACCAACGCGGTGATCTCGCACAGCGGGTCGCTGCCCGATTATGCCGGCGTCACAGACGATGCGAAGCAGTCGTCGCCCGAGGCGTTGGAAGAGAAGGTGCTGGCGGCATTGACGATGGATATGGGCTCGGTTCCGGCACGTCCGAAAAAGGGAGCACGCAGTTACGATCCGCCGTCAGTGACATCCGATCCCGTCGAGCAACTGCTGACGCTGGAAGCGAAGACGTGGGTCGTCCCCACGGCGACACTCTCGATGGTGAAGATACCAGCCGGCACGTTCATGATGGGCTCGCCCGGGACAGAAACCGGCCGTTCCCAGGACGAAGCCCAACGGGAAGTGACCCTTTCCAAACCGTTCTACATGGGCGTCGTGGAAGTCACTCAGGAGCAGTACCTCCAACTGATGGTCCCCGATTATCATCAGGGCGGATACCTGCTGGCGTTTTGGGGATACTCCACGCCCGAAGTACACCAGGGCGGGCCCTACTTCACCGCCGGACGCGTCATTCCCGATACCGATGTGTTCCCCATGGACTCGGTCACCTGGGACAAAGCCAACGCGTTCTGCGAGAAACTCAACGCGGCCGAATCCAAAGCCGGTCGCC
>JAPKCZ010000255.1 GCA_028822745.1 Kiritimatiellia bacterium
CGGCGATGCGGGAAGGGCGGCTCTTGATACGCTTGACAAGTGTGCCTCACAAGTAACGAATGGGGATTACTCGGGCTGCAAGCCAGGCGCCGCCGCTGATGCCGAAGAAGGAGCAGGTAAAGACAATAAGGTTCAAACACTCGGATTTAAGGAACAGTGTGTTCTCTTGAGGAAAGTTTCGACGGTAGCGTCGAGGATATTTTCGACAACACGCCAGCCTTCATCGCTGACCTCGAGCGCTGGTGGAACCTATACCAGGGCATGGGCGTCGCGAAACGCATCCAAGCCCCCCCCATCCTAGCGGTCAAAAAACGCGCCTTTGGATTTGACCACCGTGAATCCCAGTTAGGTCCCTACTACAGCGAGCGCTACGACGCGCTCAAGGCCGAACTTCTGATATCGTAATTCAGGCCTGCATCATCGCAGCGAGTTCTGCCGTGCGTGCAGCAATATCCTCTGAAGAAAGCTCGGAAAGACGATCCAGACTAAAGGATTCAACGTTGAAAGATGCCACAACGCTTCCGGTCAACAAGGCCTGACGAAGATTCGTCTCTGTCACCTCGCCACGTGCGGCTAGATCCCCGAGAAATCCACCCGCAAATGAGTCGCCCGCCCCCGTCGGATCGACAACATCCGTGACGGGATAGGCCGGTACGATAAAAATTCCCTCGGGTGAAAATAGCATCGCGCCATGTTCGCCACGCTTTACGACCACGTAACGTGGCCCCATGCTCAGAATAGCTTCGGAGGCTTTACGCACCCCCCGGTGCCCCGTCAACAGTTCTGCCTCACTGTCATTGAGCATCAACATATCGACCCGGCCAATCACCTGCTTCAGTGAATCCAAGGCGATGTTGATCCAGAGGTCCATGGTGTCAGCAACAACAAAGGAAACGTCTTTGCATTGATCCAGAACGCTCAATTGCAGATCAGGGGAAATGTTGCCCAAGAGAAGATAGGGCACGCTTTGGTACGCGTCAGGCAACTTCGGCGAGAACGTTTCAAAAACGTTCAGGTCTGTAAATATCGTTGTTCGATTAATGAAATCCGCGTCATACACGCCACCCCAACGAAACGTCTTTCCCTCTACCTGCTCAAGTCCCTGCAAATCAATGTTCTGCTTCGCGTAAAGCTCGTGGTAGCGCTCCGGAAAATCCGCACCGACAATACCCACCATGCCTGTTTTGACATAGCGCGATGATGCCACGCACGCGTAGCTCACCGATCCGCCCAGAAGTTCTGTTCGCTTTTCGTTTGGTGTTTCGACGTCATCCAGTCCAATCGAACCGACGATGATTAAATCCAGATCTTGCTTATTCTCGCTCATAGGGGACTCCCGCTTGCGCACATCCTGCGTCCGTTAATTGTTTCACTGCATATTCATTAAGCAATTTGCAAAAGAGGCACACCGCTATCAAACACAACACCCTCTTGAAGATTTCTTTCCATTTGCTCGTGCATGTGCTCGACAACGCGTACGCGCCGTACCGAGTTGGCGACGTTCGAGCGAGCAGCGAGCGCTCTTATCTGAGGCAGAAAATCTTGGTAATGAACCGAAGCCTCATCGCCGTGACACGCCAAAACCATGATGTCGCGATACCACAGCCCCATGGAGCGCATGATGCCGCTTCGAATCTCACGATAACGAACGGACGCCCGCGCCTTGATCACATCGGACTCAACATCATCGCTGTCCGAACGATCGGCCTCCTGGTTTTCAATCCCGTCCTTGATCTGTTTCAGCATTCCCGTCAGTGCCTCGGACAGCGCAAAGCTTCCCGTGAAACGACCCCGAGCGGCCTGAACGGCGGCGACATCAGGGTCGAGCAAGATATCTAGGAGCTCACGCTCGACGGCTTCAGGTAAATGGGTGCTGCCGTCCAAACTGATCATCTGACAACGCGAACGAATTGTGGTCAGCATGAGTTGCGGGTTCTCGCTGAGCAGCAGAAAGACAGTATTGGGAGTTGGTTCTTCGAGCGTCTTCAAAAACGCATTGGATGCTTCAGGCCCCAGGCGATCCGCGCCAACCAAAACGGCGCATTTCCAGCCGCCCTCAAGCGATGTCTGCGCCATGCGCACCTGCAGCTTGCGGATCTGGTCAATCGAAATGATACGCGACCGCTTCTGCGGCTCGACCCAAAGCACATCTGGATGCGTGCGTTGTTCAATCTTGTTGCAATTGACGCAGCGCCCACAACCGTCGCCGGAATCGCAGAACAGCACCTGCAGGATACGCACGGCGAGATTCGCGCCACTCGTTTGAACCGGGCCCGCGAAAATATACCCTTGGGCGAAGCGATGCGACTGGTGCGCGGCGGCCAATCGTTGAAATGCTTCGTCGGTTGTCATGCGACCGACCTTTCCAGCTCTGAGATCAATGCCCAAACCGTTTCGAAAACACTGTCTTCGTCACGACTGGCGTCGATCAAACGAAAGCGTTCCGGAGACGCTTCAGCCAAGGCAAGATAGCCGTCACGAACGCGTGTCAAATAGGCGTCGTCTTCGCGCTCGAAGCGGTCCTCGACTTGGCCAATATCCGCATTGCGGCGATGCGTTCGCTGTGCGCCAAGCGAAACATCCACATTCAGAAGCAAGGTTAGATCAGGGAGCAGTGCCTGAGTGGCAAATTCATTGATGCTTTTGACGACGTCGACCGGAAATCCGCGACCGTAGCCCTGATAGGCCGTCGTGGAGTCGATGAAACGATCGCAGATCACCCATTCGCCACGCGCCAATGCAGGCTTAATGACACACTGCACCAACTGTGCACGGCTGGCGGCGAACAGAAGGAGCTCGGTCTCGGGGTGAATCGCCTCACCCGACGTATCGTGCTGCAGTATGCCACGAATAAGATCTCCAGTGGGGGTCCCTCCCGGCTCACGCGTATACAGAACCTGCTTGCCAGAATCGGTTAGCGCACGGACAAGGCGTTTCGCCTGGGTGCTTTTTCCTCCGCCATCGGGCCCTTCAATCGAAATAAATCGTCCTCTCACGGGCAAGTTCCTTTGCAACGCGCGTCAATCATGCTCACGTAAGCCTCCGGAGCTTCGGTCCTTCAGGCGTATCCAGAACGGACCAGCCCAACTCTGCGATGGCATCACGCAATCGATCTGATTCACCGAAATCTTTCGCTTCACGTGCGCGCTGGCGCTGCGCTGCCATTTCAACAATCGCGTCGCTGGGACCGTCTTCGTCCGCTTTTAGAATATCGAAAACCGAATCTAGGCGCTGTAACGCGGCCAGCGCATGCACCGCCTCTTGCGGTGTGACGCGATCTTCGTCCATGGCCTTATTCCCAGAATGAACCATGTCGAAAAGTGCAGCCAACGCCTCAGGCGTGTTCAGGTCATCATCCATTGCCGCTTGAAATGCAGACAGACTGGACGCTGCCCAGTCGGGCGCCTGAGCCAAATCACCTGCAGTGCTGCCGCCATTGGCGGCCTGAGCCGACAAACGTTCATGGTAGGCATCCAAGCGCTGAAGCGTGGTTCGTACGCCGTCTAGCGCAGCGATCGTAAAATTCAGGCGCTGACGGTAATGCGCCGAAAGCAGCACGTAGCGTATCTCGCGACCGGCATAGCCTTTGTCGATCAGATCGGCCAATGTATAAAAATTACCAAGCGATTTTGACATCTTGGCGCCGTCAACAATCAGATGTCCACAATGCATCCAATAGCGAACGAAGGATTCTCCCGTCGCCGCTTCGCTTTGTGCGATTTCGTTTTCATGGTGCGGAAACATGTTGTCGATTCCGCCGGTGTGCAAATCAAAGCTATTGCCAAGATACGTCATGCTCATGGCGGAGCACTCTATATGCCATCCAGGCCGACCACGCCCCCATGGCGAATCCCAACCGACATCACCGTCCGCCTCTGTCCATGATTTCCAGAGTGCGAAATCAGACGCATTTTCTTTGTCGTATTCATCCTGAGCGACACGTGCGCCGCTTTGTAAACCCGATTTATCCAAATGCGCCAATGCCCCGTAAGCATCAAAGCTATTGACCTCAAAGTAGACGCTGCCGTCTTCAGACAAATAGGCGTGCTTTGAAGCGATTAATTTTTCAATTAAGGTGACCATCTGGTCGATATGGTCCGTCGCTGCCGGATAGTGCTCGGCGGGCTCAATACGTAGCGTGCCTATGTCGCGGAAAAAGGACTCCTTAAACGGACGTGTGTAATCGTCGAGGGATAACCCCGCTTCGATGGCGCCGCGGATGGTCTTGTCGTCGACATCCGTCAGATTCATCACCTGCGTCACGCGAAATCCGCACAAGCCCA
>JAPKCZ010000256.1 GCA_028822745.1 Kiritimatiellia bacterium
CATGGTCCTGGGCCTACTCTCGATGGTTTGGGTCTTCGTCGAACATTGGATGCAAAAAGGTGAGGCGTTCACGATCGGACGATTCGAGAGCCTCGCCTGCTATGCCTTTCTGCTCACATTGGCTTATGTCTTTCTCGTTCGGCGCCGCGACACACAACTCCTTGCGGGTCTGCTTGCCCCTTTGATCACGATCGTGCTGTTGCTCGGTGGCGGCCCCATGTTTGTGTCGGAGGGCGACGTTTCTTTTTACGCGCACAATCTGTGGGTGGGCACACATGTGGGGTCAGCATTGATCAGTTACGCGCTGTTCAGTTTAGCGGCCGTTGTGGCGGTGGCTTATCTTGTGATGGATCATAATCTCAAAAACAAGCGGCTCGATGGCCTTTTTGCGCGCCTACCTTCACTTGAAACGCTCGATGGTTTTCTGGCATGGCAAGTTGGCATAGCCTTCGCCTCGTTAACGCTTTCAATTCTCATTGGTGGCCTGCTTGTTCGCTTGTCAGGCGGTGGCGAGGAATGGATTACAGATCCGAAAATTATCGCGACGTCCGTGGCTTGGGCCGTGTACGCCGTGCTGGTTCATTTGCGTGCAAGTTTGGGGCGCCGCGGTCGAAGCCTTGCGGTCATCTGCGTCATCGGCGCTTCGTGTATGCTTTTCGCTTTCGTTGGTGTCGCGCTGTTCACGGAAAGTTTGCATCGCGGCGTAAGCTTTGTCGAGGAGGCACAGCCGTGAGTCGTCTCGTCGCCATCGGACTTAACCATCGCACGGCGCCCATCGAACTGCGCGAGTCCGCCGCCTTCGCACAGGATGCTGTGCCGGCAGCGCTTGAAAGCATCCGCACAACGTTGGGCCTGAGCGAGTACGTCTTGCTGTCGACCTGCAACCGTACGGAACTCTATGCCGTCGCCGACGAGAAGGCACTCACGCGTGACAATGTTATTCGCTTCCTTACCACAGCGGAACCCGACGCCGACGTCAGCGAACTGCGTGGTCAGTTTTATGAACTGCACGACCGCGAGGCCGCCGATCATTTGTTGAAGGTTTGCGCGAGTCTGAATTCAATGGTTGTTGGTGAAGTGGAAATTCTGGGACAGGTCAAGCACGCCTACCGTTTGGCCACGGACGCAGGTGTCACCGGTAAAACAACGAATGCTGTTTTCCAGCATGCTTTTCGAACCGCCAAGCGTGTGCATACGGAAACGACGATCACACAAGGACGCGTGTCGATCAGCTCGATCGCCGTCGAGTTCGCACGCCACGTTTTTTCGGATTTGCACGAAAAGACGGTCATGATTGTTGGTGCCGGTGAAACCGCAGAGTTAACCCTGCGCTGTCTCGTCGAGCAGGGCGTGCATGATGTCATCGTGTTGAACCGTTCGCTCGATAAGGCACAGCGCCTCGTTGATCAATATGGCGGCAAAGCCGGCCAGCTCGATTTTCTTGCAGAGTTTCTGCCCAAGGCAGACATTGTGATCAGCTCGTCGGGCGCACCGCACTGCCTCATCGAAAAGCCGCTTCTGAACACGACGATGAAAGCACGTCAGCATCGTCCCATGCTGTTGGTGGATATCGCTGTGCCGCGTGACATTGCGCCTGACATTTCCGATCTCACCGATGTTTATCTCTATCATATCGACGATTTGCAACGTGTCGCCGAAAAGAATCTGGAGAAGCGACAGTCGGCCGTTGATGAAGCGAGTGAGATCGTCAAGCATGGATTGGAGGGGTTGTCCGATCTGTTTGATCGGCCTGACCTCGATCTGCTGTTACGTGATTTTGATATTCATGCGCGTCGCATCGCCGGCGATGCACTCGCAAAGTCCCTGAAAAAGGAGCGCATGACAGCACTTCCTGAACCTTGCCGTAAGGAAGTGGAAGCGTTGGTGTACAGTGTGACCAAGCGCTTGCTGGCGCAACCACGTACGGCCATTAAGCACGCTAGCAAAAACGGGCAATGGGATCTTTATGCGGGCATGGTTCGCGATCTTTTCGGGGTGCATTCAGCGGATGCGCAGGAGAAGAGCGACGATCGCCCGGAGGATACCTGACCAGCGCTATGTCTGACTCTGCCCTTCCCGTTCAAAAACTTGTTCTTGGTTCACGTTCCAGTCAGCTCGCCCGCGTTCAGGCGCAAAGTATTGCGAAACACTTGGAAGAGCTGCTGCCGTCGCTGAAGGTGGAGCTTCGCTTTATGGGGTCGCCGGGGGATCGCGATCACGCCACAGATTTGCGTGAAAGTCCGCCGGACTTCTTCACGCAGGACCTAGATGCTGCCGTGCGATCCGGCGAACTGGATTGCGCCCAGCACAGTGCCAAAGACCTGCCGGATCCCATGCCGGATGATTTGGATTGGTGTTGGCTTCCTTGGCGCGCGGATCCACGTGATGTGCTTGTTTTGAAGCCCGGTCTCCGTATCGCCGATCTCCCTGCTGCACCACGTATCGGCATCAGTAGCGAACGACGCGATGCCTATGGTAAGGAACGTTTTCCCGACGCAGCATTCTTGCCGGTGCGGGGGACCATTGAGCAGCGCCTGGCGCAGTTGGATGACGATCGTTTTGATGTCCTCGTGATCGCCGCCGCCGCGTTGCAACGCTTGAATCTCGAATCACGTATCACGGAGTGGGTGTCGACGGATGAATTGCCGGTGCCGGAAGGGCAAGGCGTTCTGGCATTAACGTTTCGTGCTGGCGATGCCACTGGGCAGGCGCTACGTAGCCTATTTGTAAAAGCGACGCGTATCGTTGGTGCGGGTGTGGGGCGTGCCGGATATTGCACGGTCGAGGGCGTCGACGCATTACGTGCTGCGGATGTCTGTCTGTATGATGCCTTGTTGGATGAAAGCCTTCTGGATGAAATGCCAAAAGGGGCGCGCCGCGTCTTTGTGGGGAAGCGTTGCGGCAACGCGTCGATGAAGCAGGCTGAAATTTCGGCCCTGATGCTGGACGAGGTGCGGCGCGGAAAACGCGTTGTGCGTTTGAAAGGTGGCGACCCTGGTGTGTTCGGTCGTTTGAGTGAGGAAGTCGATGCCCTGGCCGCGCACGATCTGGCTGTGTCGGTGATTCCCGGCGTCAGCAGTTTGAACGTGGCGACAACCGGTACGGGTCTATTGCCCACGCGCCGCGGCGTGTCGCGCGGATTCTGCGCGATAACGCCAATGATGGAAGGCGGAAAGAAGGGCTCCATTAATGCGGACACGCGCACGCGTCTGCCTATCGTTTTCTTTATGGTCATGCACAGTGTTGACGACGTCGTTCTGGAGTTGTTGAGCGATGGATGGTCCGAGGATATACCCGCTGCCGCAGTTTTTTCTGCCGGTACGCCCTTTGAACAGATCGTGGACGGTGTGCTTTCAAATATTGCGGAACGCATCGCGTCCTATAAAGCGAGTGCAAGGGCAGCTGCTGATCCCGCGCTTTCCGCACGCGATGCCGCCATGCGCGATCCGGGTTTTTTGATGGTCGGCGAAACAGCGGCGTATCGTTATCCGGTGCATGGTGCGCTGGGCGGCGTGCGTGTGCTGCTGACGGGCAGTGGCGCATTGCAACGCGCAAGTGAACGCGCCGTCTGCGATTTCGGTGGTCAGGCCGTGGTTCTGCCACTGATTACGTTGAACGCTGTCGCGGATATGGGCGCGGCTTTAAAGGATGTGGCGAATGTCGATTGGATTGTGCTTACGTCGCCGTCGGCCGTTCGCTTTTTCATAGAAGGATTGCGCTCCGTGGGTTTAGATGTGCGGGGTCTGCCGCGCATCATGTGCTGTGGGGCAGGGACGTCCGCCGTGCTGCGCACTCACGGCATTCATCCGGATCTAGAGCCAACTCAGGACTTTGGTGCACGGGGCCTGCTGGATGCCGTACGCGCTGAGTTGAGCGCGCCGACACGCCTATTGCGCCTACGCTCTGAGAAGGCCACTCCCGTGTTAACCGACACACTTCGCGAGCTGGGGCACGAGGTTCATGATGAAGTGATTTATACGAATGCGGTTCGCCACCATGAACGATGTCCTGCCTTTGATGCCGTCTACTTCGCGAGTGCATCGGCGGTGGATGCATTCGTGAGCCAATGGGGAGCAGCGCCGCTTAAGCAGGCGACCGTTTTGGCCATTGGCGAGCCGACGGAAAAGGCATTGCGCGCCCATGGCCGAGAGTCTGATGTGATTCCTGCGCAGGCCACCGTCGATGATAGTATTTCAGCGTTGGCAACCCAAGATGTGAGGACCAAATGATGACATCAGCGTCTCTGTTTGAACGTGCAAAACGTGTGATCCCCGGTGGTGTA
>JAPKCZ010000009.1 GCA_028822745.1 Kiritimatiellia bacterium
TTTTCGTTTCTTGAGAAACGTTTTGTCTTCTTCGGCGGACCAAATTTCGACCAGCAATCCTGCTGCTGCCTGCCGGTCTTCCTCAAAATTCTCTAGAATAATGATTTTTGCCTGAACCGTTGCTTCTTCCATAACGATTGGAGGAACCGGAACGCCGGCGTACGATGTGCTGACGATCATCAGCGCTGCGCCAAGAGTCGTCGCGAACATTGAGCGCAAAGAATATGTTTTTTGTTTCATTATGAATCTACCCCGATCGAGTGGAGATCCCTCCCGTTTGAGAGGTCGCGAACGAAAACTTACTAAATGTACACCAGAAAGTTACAAAAAGTCAACTTACGTTGGGTGCCGGATTATTCGCTTTTTACGACGATGATGTCTGGGGTCAGGACGTGTCGTGCACCTGCCTCGGACAACTGAGCTTGGCGCTTACGGCTTTCATCGCCCCCGATATGGATGTCGGCGGAAGCGCTGTAGGGCTCGACCCGAAAGGCTGTTTTTGTCAAACCATCAGCAATGTCATCGACTTTGGACACAAGTTGGCCAATCCATTTGCTGACATCTTCGGCTCCATGTGACTCCGGGCAAACCGAAACGACCACATAATCATAGGATTTCACAGCCTGTTCGTAATTTTGGGCCAACCACACCTTTGAGTCAGGGTTGAGTACGGCAGGCGCGAGCAAGACGCGCCCAAAGTCCGTATTGTAGCGATATTTGCCAACGGATTGCTGCAGGGCCAAGATAAATTCGTCGATCTGGCGTGCTTTGAGGTCTGACCAGGCCGCCAGCTGCTCCTTCGTCATGCTGGAGCGATTGCGTTCGCGAACACCCAGTTCGAAGAGGCAGGTCTTGAGGGCCTCGCGCGTATAATCCTCGTTATCGGTCAGGTAGGCGTCAGATTCGAACAGAACGCCGTCAAATGTCACATGGGCGGCCAGATCACCATAGAGTGTGGACATCAGCTCGGAGGCCTCTTTGCTGAAAGGGGAGAGCCGTTTGTACCAACTCGTAAGGCTGTCTGTGCGGCCGCGGCGAAACGCGCTGACGTATAGGCCTGTTTTGAAAAGGGCAGGTGGCAAATGCACGCTCATCGTTGGCATCGCAATGTGAACCTTGTAGCCGGCATCCTTCAACACGCTGGCAATATGGCCTAAAATGTCCTCTTTAACAGGAAGGAGGCTGTTGGGGAAGTAGACCGAGGCCACATTTCCGATGCCGTCCGGGTCGTGATACCCTTTAAGGTAAACGGCGCCAGGGTTCTCTGCTTTGACGCGCTCCAGTAGTGCATTGATGTTATCACGCGTGCGCTCACGGTCGCCGGTAGCAATTGCGTCGAGGTCAACAAAGAGGCCCTGCGACGGGTCGTCCAGCTGAATCCGTGGATAAGCTCGTTCGTGGAGGACCTTGGCGAGGTCGCCCAAGCCGCCCATGTTTTTGGCCTGCCAGCGCAGAATGACACGATCGCTGCCGGGTTGAGGAGAGAGGCCGTCGGCCAGGCCAAACATTAGGCCATAATCCGAATCGGTCGCGATTTTGACCGTTGTTTGGTTATAAGCCCCTTCGGGCCAGCTCACCATATCCAGAACGATGCCTGTTTCGTCCTGAAGGCGCTGGCGTGCGGCGTTCAGGTCGCCATCAATACGTTGCGTATACTCTTTTTCTGTTTCGTAGGTGCTGGTTTCGGCGTTGTACAGGCGCGTGACGGAGGCCAAATCCAAGCGGCCCTGCGGGTTGGATGCCACATGAGTAGCGAGTGTGTCGGCCATCGATGAGACCGTGACCAGTGCGTGTTGCCCGGCCTGCTTGATTTCGTCCCAGGACATGAACTCGGCATCCTTGCCGGAGGTGGTGTTGTCGGCAATCCACGACGTGGCGATGCCGACCACAGCGGGTGCGTCGTACTGTTCAAGAATGGGCAACACATTGTACAAGAATGATTTGTGGCCATGGTCAAAGGAGAGAAGCAGTGGGTTTTCAGGAAGCGGTGTGGCGTCACGCTTGGCGGCGGCAATGGCGGCGCTGCCCACAAAGTGGTAGTCGTGACCACGAAGATATTCCAGATGGCTGATCAATTCGGAGAGCGGCGTCGCGCTCGTATCGGACGTTTTGGTTAGCGGCACATCATAATAGGCGAGGCCAACGACTTGCGATTCCGGCCTTGTGCGGGGAGACAGCGCGAGCCCAGAGGCGTTGCGGAGGCCTGATTTGGCCCTTTTGTCCGCTTTTTTCCATACCGCGCGTTGCGCGTTCATGGCTTTTCCAAGTTTCGCGACGACGTCGCCAGCGACACCGCCTTTGGCGTTTTGGGCCAATTCGAGGGCAACGCTCGTGCAGCCCAGCTCGGCCAAGGTCTTGATTCGCAAGTTGAGCGCGTCGGCGTGGTCAGGGGCGTGTCTGTTCGCAGCTGTCACGCTTTGGAGGGCGGCCATGGTGTCTCCCGCTGCGATTTTCGATTTGGCGTTCACAAACAACAGATCAGGGTTGGTTGGAAATTTCTGTAGCAAGTTTGCAATGCGCGCTTCGCTCAATTCGGCCCCATCCGACATGGCCAGCGATGAAACGATGCCGTTGGCAGCCACGGCGTTGTCCGGGTCGCGCTCCAAAACGGCCTGGAAGATCTTGGCCGACTGAGCGTACTGCTTCTGTGCGGCATAGGCTGCTCCGACTTTACTCAGCGCGTCATCCGACAGCGGTTTGGCGTCTTTTGCTAATGTTTCAAAGGTTTTGGTGAGGTGCGCGTGCTGCCCAGCCTTGCTGCCGGCCTGCACGTATGCTTCCACGATCTGCGGTGCCTGCTCGGAAAGTGTAAGCGCCTGTGACAGGGCCTCAAAAGCCGCTTGGGGTTTAGCTTTTGCGGCAGATTCAAACAATAACAGCGCCTGTATGGCTTCGATGTTGGTCGTGCCAGCATGCTGCTTGAGGAGCTTGTCGTAAATCGCGATGGCTTGTTTGGTTTCCTTGCGGATGCGATGAATACGACCTTTGAGTGCCAGCGCTTCGGTATCCTCTGGGTTTTCTGCAAGCCGGCTTTGGGCCACCTGCATGGCGTCATCGAGTTTCCCCGCCGCGATCAGGGCGTCGGGCTGATTCTGCGCGCTGCTGCCTTCATGTTTGAGCAAACTAAGGAAATTCGCCGCAAATTCGTCATCTGGCTGTAATTTGAGCAAATACGCATATGTCTCGGTTGCGCCGGCATTGTCTTTGACTTTGCGCTGGACCGCACCTTTAAGGCGCAGCAGCTTCAGGTCGTCTGGCGCGCCGGCCAGCCCGTCGTCAAGCCGCTGAAGGGCTTGGTCGAATTTCTGAGCTTTAAAAAGCGTCGTGGCCTCACCGTAAACCGCGGCCACGGCCTCCGGCGTATCGATGTCGCCGCTATCGGCGCGTGCAGTCATCGAAAAGAACGGGGCGCATGCTAAAACAAGGATGGCCATCGCACGTCTTGTTTTAGCGCCGACCGGGAAGTGTTGTCTAGTTTTCACAAAAAAAGGATAAGCCTGATCGCGTGAAGTGCCAAGCCTGATTTACCCAGATTTTACGATTTTTCGAGTTCGATCCACAAACGAGCCGGTCGGCTCTTTGTTCGCACAATTCATAGGCTCGACAAATACGGTCTGAACGGCATAATGAACGTTTGCTTTGAAAACTGTTTCATGGAAACTATTCGGGAGAATCGAATGATACTTAAACGACGGCGATCCGGTCTTTTACTGGCATCTTGCAGTACCTTTATGATGGCGGCGTCAAGCCTTGTCGCTCAGACCGTGGAGGGTGCTACTGCCAGTCCTGCAGGGCTCACGTGGCGCGAAGTTTTGCGAAGCGGCGGCATTCCGCTCTATTCGATTGCGGGTCTTCTGTGTGTCATGTCGGTTCTTACGGTGGCGCTTGTGATTTATTTCGCCATTGTTCTACGCCCCAGCCAAGTCGCTCCGTTGGCGTTGGAGCGCAGCATTATCGACTCCATTCGCCAGGGCTCCCTTGATTCGGCTCGCAAGGCGTGCGAGCACCAGCCCAGCCCGTTGTCGGCCGTCACGCTCTCCGCCATGGATTACATGCGCGATGTTCCCAATGTTGATCCTTCTTTAATGAAGGACATCATGGAAGGCGAGGGTGCACGTCAGTCGGAAAGCATCCAAGGCCAAACCCAGTACTTGCTCGATGTCGCCGTTGTTTCCCCGATGGTTGGATTGCTCGGTACCGTGATGGGTATGATGCGTGCCTTCAGTGCCATCGCCACCGATATCGCCAGCGCCAAACCGATCGTGTTGGCTGAAGGCGTGTCGCAGGCGCTCTTGACCACAGCCTGGGGCCTCACGCTGGGTATTCCAGCCATGATCGCTTTTGCCTTTTTCCGCCGCCGTTCCTCCATGGTGGTCTCTCATCTTGAATCAGCATCGACCGATGTGTTGATCGCGCTCCAAATTCGGAGAGAAGGATGAACTTCCGCAAACAGCGCGCCAACCCGGACCCCGGGTTTCAAATTGCGCCGATGATTGATGTGATTTTCCTGCTGCTCTGCTTCTTTATCGCCAGTCAGCTCTTTTCGCAGTGGGAAACGGAAATTGATATCACCCTTCCGACCGCCGAAACGGGGCAGATTCCTGAGCGGCTGCCGGGCGAAGTGATCATCAATATTCTCGAAGACGGCTCCAAGAGAGTAAACAGTCGTGCACTTGATGATGCCGGTCTCGAATCGTTGCTGACGCGCATTGTCAAATTGTTCCCCGGACAGCCGGTGCTCATCCGGGCCGACAAGCGCACGGACTATGAACACATTATCGGCGTGCTCGACATGTGTCGCAAACAGGATATCTGGAACATTTCCTTCGCTACGATTGCCGCGGAGGAACCTGCGCCAAGCGGTTCGTAAGGGACATCGGGCGGCGCATTAATCGCGTGATGGAAGCGCTTTCGAATTAATCTCATGAAGTCGGCCAACCACCATACCGTACGTGCTGCTTGCTGGGTCGGACTTGTCCTGCTGACCCACGCCGCTGCATTCGGGAAGCCCGTTCTCGACGAAGAGGCTAAACGTCAACTGGCCGATGGCCTCTACGCGCGTGGCATGTACGAATTGGCCGCCGCCGAATACGCCGGGCTGCTTGAGCTGCATCCCGAATCGGGCCATATCGATGTGTGTACCTTTCGCATGGGTGAGTGCTTTCGGATCTTGGGTAAATCCGCCGACGCGGAACGCGCCTACCGCGTCGTGTTTACAAAATTTCCTGAGAGCGAATTCCGTTTCAAAGCCGGATTCCAGCGCGCCAACATTTTCTTGAGCGCAGGTCGCGAGGAGAACGCCGTCGATCTCTTTCAGGCCGTGCTTGATACCAAACCGCCATCCGATTTGGCCGCCGCAAGTTTGTACTTCAAGGGCGAAGCCCTGTTGACGCTGGAGCGCGAACGTGATGCGCGCGCGGAATTTCAAACCATCGTCGATAAATATCCCAAGACGGAATACTACGCCTATGCTCTGCTGAAGCTGAGTGCGCTGCTCGGTGCCGGCTCTGAAAACGCGGATCCCGTGAAGGCGATTCAATTACTTGAGCTTGCCAAGAAAAGCGCCACCACGGATCGTGTGCGCGCCGAGGCGCTCTATCAGCTGGCCGAACGCCATTTTGAGTTAAAAGATTACGAAAAGAGCGCGCCCCTTTATCAGGATCTGATGCAAACCTATCCTGGCGACGAGCGTGCGATACAAGCACGCTTACGCTCGGCGTGGGCGTCGCACAATGCGGGACGTTTTGCTGAAGCACTGAAAACGGCCGTCGCCGCCGCGAACGACAGCGCCGTGCCCGACTGGCTCTATCTGAAGGCCAACTGTGAACGCCAGCTTGGCCACGGAACAGAAGCCGTCAAAACTTACGCGGCCCTATTGAAGGCGTTCCCTGAAGGCAACATCCCAGACGCGGCACGCTACGAACTTGCTTTGACGCACTATCGATTGAAAAACTTCGAGCAGGCCGTCGCGTCATCCGAGGCACTGCGCGGCGAGGCGGCCAACAGCAAGGAAGCGCTCTGGCTTAAAGCCGAATCTTATGCCGCCTTGGGGCGTAACGATGAGGCCGTGCAATACTATCGCCTGTTGATTCGCGACTATCCCGACTCTGACACCGCGTGCGATGCCAACTACCGCGTGGCCTATCAATTTCAGGAGAGCAAAAATTTACTCGAGGCCGCGCGTTACTACATGCACGTCGCTGACGCCTGCCCGACGAGCCCGTTGGCCGCCCAGGCGCTCTACGCGGCCGGGCACTGTCTCGCCGCCGAAGGCAAGCACGCCGATGCCGTTGCGGCGTGGGCTGCGCTCGTAAAAGACTTCGGTGCTAGCGAATATGCTGAAGAGTCGCGCTATCGAAAGGGGATGAGCGAGATCCATTTGGATCGTAATGACGTCGCACTCGCCACCTTGCGCGCGTTGCTCGACGCGTATCCCAAAACCAGCTTTTTAGCCGATGCGAATTATTGGATGGGCATGCTCTTGCTGAAGTCCGCGAAGCTTCATGACGCCGATCTGGCCTTTCTGGCGTCCATAGGCGCCAAGCCACGCGAGGAACTGTTGCGCGAAGCGCAGTACCAACGCGCGGTCACGCTGCATCGTCAAAAGAAGTACGGTGCATCCGCCGAAATACTGCAACCGTTGCTTGATTCTCCAGTGCGTGATCGTCTGACGCCGACGTTCCTCGAGTGGTTAAGCATGTACCGTCTTGACCGCAACGAAATCGCGTTGGCGCTCACGCCAGCCATGGTGTTGGTCGAAACCGCTGATAGCAGCGATGTCTCGCAGCTGGGCTGGTGTCTCGTGGCGCGCTGTCACAAAGCCGCGAAACGTCCCGACGAAATGGCCGCCGCCTATAAAGAGGCGCTGGCGCTGAAAGAAGCAAACTTGCTCGCGGCCGAAGCCGCTCTCGCCTTGGGTGACTATCATGTCGGCCGCGAGGACGCCGACAATGCGATCGGCGTTTATGAGAAAGCCGCCGTCTGGGCGCAAGCTGCTAACGCGCAGGGGATTCGCGCACGTGCTTACCTCGGATTGGGGCGCGCGCACAAGGCGCTGCTGAACCGTGAAGAAGCCGCGCGCTTTTTTATGAGCGTTGCGGTACTCTACGATGACCCAGACGTTGTGCCTGAATGCCTTTTCCGCAGCGCTGAAATTTATGCGCAACAAGGACAGACGGAAGCCGCCGAAAAAACCATGACTGAACTTCGTGAACGCTATCCTCAAAGCGATTGGGCCAAACGCGCCACGCAGGAGCCACGCACACCATGAGTACCAATTTTCCCATCGACGATGATGTGATTTTCAGAAGCAGAGACCAGGCTGTGGTGGCCAGCCGCATGCATCGACAGCATGCCAACGTGGCGGCTGCGTCTGCCGTTGTATCCGCGATTGTGCATGTCTTACTGCTTATCTATATGGTCGTGTCGCCACCCCGTCTGGGAATGACATCTGCACGAACCAATCAACCTGACGACGTCGCGCGTGAGCGCTTGCAGGTACACAATGTGGACCGTGAGTTGTTTGTCGAAGCGGTCAGGCCCATCGCGACAGCGGAATCGGCCAACATGTTCGCCACGCCTCCCGTTACCGAGAACCTGGAGGCATTGGCCCCAGCAGCCCCTACGACGGATGTCGCGCCGCCCACTGTCGATGTCGGCGATATTGCCCTGGAAGGCGGGATCTCTGAGCCGCCCATCTCCCCTCTGGCCGATGGAGAATGGCAGCCACGTCAGGAAATCATCGCCGTCAGCGAAACGTTCGCTCCGACAGAGGTACCCGGCCTTGAGCGACTTCCCGTTCCTGATGTCGTACGTATTCCGTCGGCGGCTGATGTGGTGCTGCCTGTTGAGCCTGACGATATGACGCTCGAAACGGGACGTGTTGCCATTATACCTCCGGTCGACGCGATTGGTGCCGGCGGACGATCCGAAGGGCGCGACGTTGGCGTACCTCAGTTGCCTGAAGCCGCAGACATTGATTCGCAGGCCACCGGAAGCACGGATGTGCAAGCCCCGGCTGACGCGGTTGTCATTTCCGAGCCGACCACCGAATCTCCGGGCGAAAAATTTATCGAAGCCACTGAGGACATCACCGCGATACGTCCCATTGAGGCATTGCTTAAAGCGGAACTCGAGGTCTTCTATGACAAAAGCGAGTTGCAGTACGGCTATTTTCGTCTCGCGATCAATCGTATCGACAAGGATGTGTTGCCCGTGCTCCCGAAGGACATTCTCTTTGTACAAGACGCGTCTGCCAGTATTGCCGAACGGCGGCTCTATTTTTGTCGTCAGGCCCTGTCGAACATCGTGGCCAGCGTCGGGCCAAACGACCGCTTCAATGTCGTCACATTCAACGACAAAGCCGAATTCTGTTTCGATGATTGGTCACAGCCCTCAACCGAATCGTTGGCTCAGGCACGCCGCTTCATTTCGGGTATGCGGTCCAACGGCGAGACCGATATCCTTGCGTCATTGACGCCATTGCTCTCCGTGTCACGCACGCCCGGACGGCCCGTGGTTGCGTTGCTGGTGACCGACGGTCTGGCGACGACCGGCTCCACGCGCAGCTCTGACATCATTGGCGAGTTCAGCAAGATCAATGACGGCAGTATTTCAGTGTTTGCTATGGGCACCATGAAGAAGGCGAACACATACCTGCTTGACTTGCTGAGTTTTTGCAACCGTGGGGATTCGCGCCTGACCGTTGGTGGACGATGGGGCATCCCCGACGCGCTCGAATCACTGATGGCCGAGTTGCGTCAACCGGTGCTTTCGGCCGTCTCGTTGCGCTTCGCCGAAAGCGCACGATGCGAAGTGTATCCATGGATGACCATGAACCTCTATAGCGACCGACAGTTGTACATCTATGGTCGTTTTCCGCGCGACATGAAAGACTTTACGTTTCAAGCCAAAGGCGAAGCAGCCGACGTGGATTGCGATATGATTTTCACCATGAACATTGCTGATGGCCACGTCGTTAAAGACAAAACCATTCGCGACACGTGGGTTCGACAGAAAATTTACACCATCATCGGTGAGTACGCACGGACGCAGGATCCGACGCATTTGCGCGAGATGGACAAAACCGCCGCGACCTATCGCGTCAAGGTGCCTTACCGCACACGGTTCTAGTTCTCGCGAATCGGTTCGCCCCAATAGAGCGGATGGTCAATCTCGAGCATGAAGTCGTCGAGATCGTCCGATTTGAGAGACCCGTATTTGGCCGACACCGTTTCCCATGGGATCAGCGTCAGCTGTAATGCGTCGCCAGCCTTTTTGGCGGCGATCGGCAGAATCACGCGGTCGCGCATTCCGAAAACGCGCACGACGCCCGTACCGTCGCCGATGGGCTTGCCTTCGTCGTCCACCAAGCCGGTCACGTAGAACTTGCAGATGAAGTGCTTGTACAAAGCGCCCTTTTCGGGGCCGCCGGATACGGCGGCCACCGTGCCGCGGGCTGAAATGTCGGCCTTGGGTGCGGGTGCTCGTTCAGCGCTGTTGTTTGTCTGCGTCGGGCGTTCGATGGTGAGTTCTTTCCAGTCACCCAGCGCCAGTTCGCGCGCCGCAAACATCCACACGACGACACGTGTATTGGCCAAACGGTCTTTGCCGCTACGGAGCTCGTTTTTCAGTTCCAATCGTGTTGCGTAAGCGCCGCCGTCATTTTTGATAATGCTGTCGACGGGACGCACCAGCGCAATACTAAGTTGCTCCGCAAATCCCGCGTGCTCACCCCAGTTCATCAAGGACTGTGAATAGATGTTCGCAAAACTGTCGCCCAAGACGAGGACGTCGGCCGGCGCGTCAGTCTTCGCTGCGACGAGGCGTCGAATGTGCACCTGTTCCGCGGCGAAAAGTGTCTGGTTCGTGGGCAGATCCAGCATGAAGGCAATGTCCCCAAGGTTGGTCACGGTGGCAGCGCTCGTCACACCGGCTGGGCTGCCTTCGGGAAGTGAAAATGTGTCCGTGATAAATTGCGCCGTGCCTTCTGCGACGCGCTGCATGGCCGTGGGCGTCCAGTGTGTATCGGTTTTTAGATACGCCTGACCAAGCTCGCGTTGGGCAATCAGTGTCGCGGCGGGATCATAGAGGTGTACGCCCGCGGCGTTGAGCTGATCGCGAAACGCACCATATGAAGAATTTTGAATGGCGGCATCAACCTGCGTGTAGCGCGACGAGAAGACGTCCGGGTAAATACTTGGTTTGACGGGCACGGGTACGACCACCAATTCGATGTCGTGGCGTCGCAATTCGTCGCGGAAATGAACGATGCCGGTCACGGGGTTGGGTTGAACCGCGTCGGAGGTTTCGTCGCCGGAGCGTGCACGTTTGCGCAGCTGGCGTGGCTCCAGGAATCCGGGCCCGGTCAGGCTTCGCAGGCCAGGCTCGTAGCCGAGCCAGCCATCGCGTCCGACAAAGGCTTTTTCGTTGCCGACGCCCATGCGGCACATCAGGACCTGCATCGGTGGACGCGATTCGCGCGCGATCCATGTGATGTCGTCCATGTCATCTTCAAAGGCGTGGATGCGCTTCAACAACTCGGCATTGGCATCGAGGAAACGATGTAGTCGATCGGGGGCCGCGTGCCACGCGTTGGTCATCGCGCCGCCGACACCATCAAAAGCCTTATAATAGGAGAGTTCTGTTACGGGGTCATGGCGTAGGTATTCGCGCAGCCCGCGGCGGTGTTGCGTGAAGGGTACAACGAGGATCGCCGTCAGGAAGAGGATCGTAATGAAGCGTGCCTGCTCGTGCGTGATGTGCGTTTCGCCAATCTCGGAACGCGCCTGCGCTTCACGCGACACCGACATGGGGGTGCTTGGCGTGGTGGGTTTTTTTGGCGTGTGTGATAAAGACGACATAAGCGCTTCTGACTAAAAAATGAAATAAATAAAAGGGTGAAAACTGGTGGCGACGAGCAGCAGAATGGCGGCAAAAAAGAGCGTGAAAATGACGGCAATTTTGGGCCAGCCGATGTGGCGCGTGAAGTCCCATGTTTGGATGCCGAACCAGCTCACCAATCCTGCAATGAAGACCGTGCTGGCGTGGTAGGGGGTATAGATGGCTGCGCCAACCAAGGGGGCGGCGGCTGTGTTGGCGCCAAGGCCGAGCATGGCGCCGCAATAATTTAGGGCGGACGGTAAATCCGCCGCGCGGAAAAAGACCCACGTGAAGAGCACGATTATATAGGTGATGGCAATTCGCGCGATTGCGGGTAGACGTGCGTAAGCGCTGTTCTTGCCGCGCAAGCGCTCCAGGGCCAGCATGCCGCCGTGAATGCCGCCCCAGATCACAAAGTTCCATGAGGCGCCGTGCCACAGTCCACCCAGTAGCATCACCATCATCAGGTTGGCATAAGTGCGCGCGTGGCTTCCGCGGTTTCCGCCCAGCGGAATGTAGAGGTAGTCGCGCAACCATGATGACAGCGACAAGTGCCAGCGCTGCCAGAATTCGGTGATCGATTGTGATCGGTACGGGGAATCGAAGTTCTTGGCGAACATGAAGCCCATTTGCAGGCCCAGGCCGATGGCCATGTCCGAGTAAGCGCTGAAATCGAAATAGATCTGAAAAGAATAAGCGACTGCGCCAAACCAGGCATCGATCGTCGTCAACGCGCCTGCCCCGAAGCATTGATCGGCGACTTTGCCGCACGGGTCGGCCAGCAACACTTTTTTGGCGAGGCCCATGCCGATGAAGGTGCAGCCGCGTGCAAACTTCTGGAATGTGTGCGTGCGTGCGTAAATTTGATCGGCGACTTCTTGAAAACGAATAATGGGGCCAGCCACGAGTTGCGGGAACATCGAGACATAGCAGGCGAAGTCGGTCCAGTTGCGGATGGCGCGTGCGTCGCCGCGATAGATGTCGATGCTGTAGCTCATCGATTGGAAGGTGTAGAAGCTGATGCCGAGCGGCAGTGTGATTCGCAGAAAGTGTTCGACGGATGCGGTCTCCGTGCCGAAGGTCGCCATCATGGTGTTCCAGCTATCGATGCCAAAGTTGAAATACTTAAAGAAGCCCAGAAGCGACAAGTTGGTGCAGATTGAAATAAACAAGGCGATCTTCTGGTGGCGCGTTCGGGTGCCTCCGCGCGTCAACTCCGGGATCTCGCCGCGACGTCGCTCGCGCCCAAGTGCGCCGACCATCCACAGGCCGCAGAAATAGTCCACCAGTGTCGAAAACAGCATCAACACAAAGAAGAGCGGGTTCGCCCATCCATAGAATATATAACTAACCAGTGTCAGGAAGGCGTGCTTCGCTTGGCGTGGTGCAAAGCGGTGCAGCAGGTAGTATCCGCCCAGGACCAGGGGCAAGAAGTAGAACAGAAATAGAATCGAGCTGAAAACCATAGCGGGTCAGTGTGTTGTCTCGCGCACCGCGCGTCAAACAGGATATCAGCTCAACAGCAATTCGAGGTCTTTGCGTTCCAGGCCGCGAATCAAGCTGTTGTCGGCTCCGATAATAGCGTCAGCAAGGGCTTTTTTGGATTTCTGAAGCTCGAGAACTTTCTCTTCGACCGTGTCCTTGGCGATGAAGCGATAGGCGAACACATTGCGTTTCTGGCCAATGCGGTGGGCGCGATCGATGGCCTGGCTCTCGACGGCGGGATTCCACCAGGGGTCCAATAGGAAGACATATTCTGCGGCCGTTAGATTCAATCCGTAGCCGCCAGCCTTGAGGCTGATCAGGAACACCTTGCAATCGTCGTCGTTTTGGAAGCGGTCGACCTTTTCTTCGCGATTGCGCGTTTTGCCGTCGAGGTATTCATATGTGATGTTGAGCTCATCGAGGCGATCGCGCACAATCGAAAGGAGGCTGGTGAACTGCGAAAACGCCAGTACTTTTCGCCCGCTGTTGACGACTTCGTCCACGGTGTCGACAAAAGCGTCAATTTTGGCGCTGTGTTCGCCTCTGCGTTTGGGATCGACGAGCCCGGGATGGCAGGCGACCTGGCGTAAACGCAACAGCGCTTCGAGCACTTGAATTTTGTTCTGTTTGAAGCCCTGCTCGTCCGGTTGCGTGAGCAACGCGTCGCGATAATGAGTTCGCAGTTCGTCGTAAAGTTTGCGTTGCTCGGGAAGCAGTTCGCAAAAAATGGTTTCTTCCAGCTTTTCGGGCAGGTCTTTGGCGACTTGTGATTTCGTACGCCGCAGGACGAAAGGGCGGACCGCGCGTGAGATCAGCTCGCGTGCACCGTCGTGAATTTCGCCGTCCGAGGAAATGCTGCGCTCGAAGACGCGCGATGAACCAAGCATGCCCGGGTTCAGGAATTCAAACAGACTCCAGAGTTCGCCGATGTGGTTTTCGATGGGCGTACCGCTCAAGGCAAGACGGTGGCGCCCTTTAAGAAGGCGAGCCGCCTTGGCCGTGGCCGTAGAGGCGTTCTTGATGGCTTGGGCTTCATCCAGAATAATGTTGTGGAACGTGATGTTCCGCAACTGCACGGCGTCGCTGCGCACGGTGCCGTAGGTCATGAGCACGATGTCGTAGCCTTTGAAGGCGGCGAGTGAGGTGTCGCGATTGGGGCCGGTGTTACGGAGCACGCGTAGCTGCGGGGCGAATTTCCTGGCTTCGCGTTGCCAGTTGAAGACGAGTGAGCGTGGTACAACGATCAGTGACGGTTCCGCGTTTGGGTCTCGCTTGCCGTTGCGGCACAAGGATTCAGCGTGGTGCGCCAGTAGCGCCAGTATCTGAATCGTTTTGCCCAGGCCCATGTCGTCGGCCAGGCAGCCGCCCAACCCGAACTGTTGTAGAAAAATGAGCCATCCCAGACCTTCTTCTTGGTAGGGGCGCAGCGTGCCGACAAACGACGCCGGTGCCGGACATGAGGCAACGGAGGAAAAACCGGACAATTGGTCGCGTACGCGTTGGAACGTTTCGTCGCAGATGGCGCTGGATTGTTCGAGCAGCAATGCGTCGAGGAACATCGCCTGTGTGGCCTTGAAGCGCAGGTTACCGTCGACGATGTCGGCCGAATCCAGAAGATAGCGGTGCTTCTCCAGCCATTCTTCGGGAAGCATGCCCACGGAGCCGTCGCCAAGCATCACGGAAGATTCGCCTGCGCGTGCTGCTTTTAGAATGGCGGGAATGCCGATGCTGACGTCGCCGAAATCGCAGCGCGCGTTCAAATCAAACCAATCGACGCCCGACGATACTTTAAAGGATATTTCGCCGACACGCCGAAACGGTTTGCCGTGGGCGAGTACGCGCCAGCCGAGGTCCATGAGTGCTTCGGCGGCGCGTGGAAAGTTGCGCACAGGGACACTGTAAAGGTGGTTCGGGTGATGCACGGCGTAGGGTGGAATGTTGATGCCACTTGCTTGTAATTGCCGCTCGAGCCCTGCTTCGTAGTGCGTGTCGCGCGACAGCATGTGGCGACCGTCGGGGGACAGTAGGGCGCTGCCGTCATGTCGTGGGTCAATTTCAACGGGGCCATAGGCCACGCGCAGGTCGACAAAAAGCGTGTTCTCGTCACCCGTGGGATCAAGCAGGGCGTGTAGCACGGCAACGGGTTTCGGTGTGCTCGGCGTAATGTTCAATGAAGCGGGTAGGGTCAGTGGTGGTAAGTGCTTCAGCGCGAACAGTGCTTTAAGGAAAGCATCCAGGTCGGATCGTTCAACGCGCAGTTCGCTGTCGGCGCCAAAAACCTCAGGCGCCTGGCATAGGCCGCAGTGTTCCGCACGCGCAATGCAATCGTTGTAGACAACGTGGTCGGATTCGAGCAGTGCGATCACCTCTGAAAGCGGAAGCTCTTGCTCACCACTGTGCATGCGGGCCTCGAACACAAAAGCACCATCGGGTGTCGGTTCGGACAATGCTAGGCGCATTTGCCAGGGCGGCGTGTCGCGCCAGTGCAACACCGTTTCGTTGGCTTCGCTCTCGCCGTCCCATCGAAAAAAGCGGCCGCTTTTGCAAAGTTTCGGCAGGATCACGTGATCGATGGCGGGCGGAACCACGACTTGGTCCCGCGTGCGGCCGTCGTCATAAACGCTGGGTTCTGCTGAACGTAATAATGTTAGCACTTCGCGATCGGTGGCGTCGTGCAGACCCACGCCGGCGCGGTGGCCCTGCTGTAGGCGCCGAGGTTTGCTCCATGTCCCGGACTTCAGTCGCCGACGTTGGCAGAAGCGCAGCCGTAAATGTCCTGACGTTTGTGCGAGCGGCGAGGTGTCGAGCATGTAGTGGATTTCGAAATCATCTGCCGGCGTGGCCGAATGCGGCGAGTGCTGATGTCGGCGCAGGCGCTGAACGGCGGCCGCCCAATCTGGCGATTCGGGCTGATCATTGCTGCCTGAGCGCAGGCGTCGCAGCGTTTCCTCGTAGTCCGGGCGGGGCATCGTAAACGCTTCGCTGGAATCTTCGTGAATGTCGAAGGCCACGTCGCCGAAGGCTTCGGCGCCGCGAAGAAATTCCAGTTTGGTGGGGTCGGGGGCGCGTTCATCGATGATGCGCATCAAGGCGTAAACGTGTTTGCAGGGGCCGTGTCCTTCAAAATAGGGGCAGTCACACGACAGGCAGAACCCGTTCTCCTCTTTCTGGATCGCGAGGAAATAAGACGTGTCCCCTTCGCACGAGGCATGGACAGAGTCCCGCGTAAACGCGTCGACTTCGACGCGCCCCTGTTTAAGGCAGTTTTCTCCCCGCGCTCTGATCTGCGGTGAGAAAACATGGGCATAATGGCTGGCCAATTTCATCAATCAGCCATGATAGGCACAAATAGTTATTGGTTACAACGTTACAAGTGATTGCGTATGCAGTTTTGGTGTAGGACGGGAACGTTACCCGCGTCATGATCGCCTGTCGCCACTCCCTGTGTGCGGGATTGCGGTGAGGGCTCCACATAGCATGTAATTTGTTATGCTAGTGACTCACAGCCCACAGAGAGGTGTCTTCAGCTCGGCGTGCCTCGCGCTGCTCATTGCGACGGGTGTCGCGTCCGCAGATTACACGGCGTGGTCTCATCGCTTGTCTATGGTGTTCTCTCCGGGGACCGCCGGTGGGACACTGACGAATTTTCCCGCGCTCGTGAAACTCAGTGCCGATATCACCGGATTTGACTATGCGCAATTCGCGGATCCGGGGGCTGCTGATTTACGCTTCGTGAACAGGGCTGACGGGGCGGAACTTGTCTACGAGGTCGAGCAATGGAATCCTGCCGGCACGTCGTTTATCTGGGTGCGCATACCCGCCCTGAGCCAGGGCACGATCGTCGACGCGTATTGGGGCAACGCGTTTGTCTCCACTCCCGCGTATGTGGGTGATGGAAGCGTCTGGCAGAGCAGCTATCTCGGGGTATGGCATCTCCATGATGACCTCTACGATTCGACGGCGGCGGGCAACGACGCCACGCGCAAGCCCAGGATCGACATCCCGACGGCCACGACCAACAGGCCCACGTGGATGCGCGCCTGCGTGGCGCCGCTGCAGCGGTCTGCAAGTCCGTGCGCGTAGACATAGCCGCCTAACAACAGCACTTGGTAAACGAGCATCGAGGCTGTCCACACCATCGGGCTTCCGCCAAAGCGTGGCAGCAGAGCCTTGGCCCGGATGTTACGACAAGCAAATACGTTGGGCGATAAGGATTTTGCTTCCCTAATCGAGTTCAACGCGCATCGTTCTTCGTTCTGTTTCGCTCCCACGCTTTTGACGTCATGTCGACGGGGAGAGGCGTTGTTGGAGGATGAACGGACCTTTATTGATCATTCCAAATCGTCGGCATTCATTGTCCGAGAGCAGGCGCTGTAAGGGGCACGAGTGATTACGTTGAGCCCTAGGCTAGACGCATGGTTGAGATGAGCGAGCGTGAATCGGGTGGATTTGAAAATTGGATGTTTGGGCTGCTGCTGTTGCTCCCTGCTCTCTACCTCTTTAGCTACGGGCCGATGAGCAGTCTTTATTACAACAGTTCGATTGATGCGTTCGACATGGTGTTTGACATCGTCTACCTGCCGATTGATCTCCTCTATACATGTACACCAATGGACGTCCCTATTGACTGGTGGGAGAACGTCTGGGACTAGGCCTGACGGCCTTTTTGAGGTAAGGTCGATCTGACTTGCTGATCTCGCTGTCTTTGAGAACGAAAGCCACGTATCGCATTTCAATGTCACATGGAGGAGCAACTGAAAGCGCATCAACTGAACCACTTAGATGGAACTCGTTTCTGTCTCGTTTGTATGAACGTGCTGAATGAGGCGACACAAGACGTTAAGCTGACGCCGATTCACGGCGTGGCGAAGGTGCTGCCGGATTGTTTGGTCGTCGTCGAGCCGTCCGGGAGTCAACACGTCATCCCTGAATCGGCCATTCCTTCCATCCTGGCAAGCGATGGGACGGAGCTACTCGAAGACGCCGACTACTACGTCATCGTCAAGATCGGCGTCCTTTAGCGCAAAACGCAAGGCGTGGAAATGTCGCAACTGTTTGGGATGGACTAATGACGTCGGAATGCGACAGGGTTTCCCAACGCAGACTGCGCGTTGGCATTTTTTTCTGTGGACGATTAACGCGAAAAGAAACGACATGGACACCCTGCTTCACATCACAAACGGCGACTGCGCGGGCGAACGCCTGACGAAGGCCGGACTGCCAGGATCGATACTTGTTTGGCGTGATGTGCTCTACGATGGATCCCGGAATCCGGGTTGGCCAACGGATGATACGTTCGAGGCGCGAGCAGAGTTTCTCTCGCATTCCACGGGCTCGGGCAGCTCCAACCTGATCAGCTTGCCTCGTTGTATGACAAGCGCCATTCCGTCACCGATGAAGCGTTTCGTTTCGCCGCGATTGTCGACAAGGCATTCGCAACGCAAGATGCGGACTTGTTTGCTGAACTCACGACAATGTCTGATGCGCCTCTTCCATGGGTCCCCGCGGCTGTCGGGCGCTGGCAAGAGGAGCAACCGAACGCGATCACAGGGTTGGGGAAACTCGAGCGCCTCGCTCTCGCTGCGATGCGTGAGGGCTGCGCAACACCGAAAACGGTTTTCGCGTTCGCGTCTGCCGCGGAGACACCACCGCAGTACTAGGGAGACACCACGTTGTGGGCCAAAATCAACGATCTTGCAGATCGCGTGCCCCCGCTGGTGCTGATTGAAGGCCCTGCGAGCCGGTTGCCTCAGAGGGGTCGTGATGTTTCACTGGATGAGTTTACGATTTCGACTCTGCCGGCGGTTGAGCAAATACAGGAAAGACAATGAGCGCAGATTGTGTGACGCCGAGCACCAGGAGACGTGCCATTGATCGGATCTGCCTAGCCATGAGTTGCGCAATCGTTGCCGCATTCTGCTTTGCCGTTGAGCGACCTGTGCATGGAGCGCAAAAGAATCTGCCCATCAAGGGCGAGGTCTTTACGGTTGAAGGGCGAACGGCCTTTTTGATCCTACCGGAAACGACGGCCCCAGGAGATCTTATCCCTTGGGTATGGTACGCGCCGACACTACCCCGGCTCCCGGGGAACGAGGAGCGCTGGATGTTTAATCAGTTCCTGACCAATGGCATCGCGATCGCGGGCGTGGATGTGAGCGAATCGTATGGCGGTCCAAAGGGCACGGCGACGTATTCGGCTCTCTATGCAGAGCTTGTCGAAAAGCGTGGAATGTCGCCAAAGGCGTGTCTGTTAGCGCGCAGTCGCGGTGGGCTGATGCTCTATAACTGGGCCGCGGAATACCCCGGCT
>JAPKCZ010000257.1 GCA_028822745.1 Kiritimatiellia bacterium
ATTGGTGAAGGACGGCGATGGTACGCTGACGCTCAGCAATGCCGGCAACACCTACAGCGGCCCGACCACGGTCGACGGGGGTACTCTGGCTGGCTTCGGAGCCGTGGATTCGGACCTCACGGTCAATTCTGCCACCTTGGCACCGGGCGTAGGCGTGGGGACTTTCAACGCCAAGTCCGCCACCTTCAGCGCCGGGGCCACCCTAGACGTGGGGTTGGATGGCGCTGACCCCGGCAAGCTCCTGGCTGCAGGACCGATCGACCTCGCGGGGTGCTCGCTCAGCGTGACTGTCGGCAACGGCGGCGTCACCCAGCAGAACTATGTTATCGCCGAGGGCAGCAGCCTCACCGGCACCTTCGGCAGCGTGCCCTCCGATTATAGGGTCAGCTACAATGGTACGCAGGCGATCCTATCCAGAAATTATCATGCCCTATTGTTCCTCGTAAAATAGCCCTGCCCTTTACCCGCAAGTAGGCCCGCTCCAACAAAGGTCTCCCGTCTTAACCTTGATGTTTTCAATGGCTGGCCCGCTTACACCGAAGGGCCCACCCCCCGGAGCTTAGCGTGTCGAATGCACGTTAGGTATACAGGGACGGGTTGTCCTTTTCCTGATGTTGAATTCTTGACTCGCGCAGCGTGTTTCTGTAGTTGTGCCTCTTTGCGTTCAAACACTTCAGCCTCACGCATACCCCTTCTGGAGAATTGCCATGTCCCGCATCGTACTCAACACCGACCTTGGAAGCACCAAAATCGACCGTCACATTTATGGTCACTTTTCCGAACACCTCGGCCGCTGCATCTACGATGGGTTTTGGGTCGGCGAAGACTCCCCCATCCCGAACGTCCGGGGCATTCGCACCGACATCGTCGAAGCGCTCAAAGCGATCCACATCCCCAACCTTCGTTGGCCCGGCGGATGTTTCGCGGACGAATATCACTGGATGGATGGCATAGGCCCGCGGGAAGAGCGTCCCAGCATGGTCAACACCCACTGGGGCGGCGTCACCGAGAACAACCACTTCGGCACGCACGAGTTTATGGACCTGTGCGAACAGCTTGACTGCGAGCCCTACATCTGTGGCAACGTTGGCAGCGGCACGGTCAAAGAGATGAGCCAGTGGGTCGAATATCTCACGTTTGGCGGTCAAAGCCCGATGACCGACCTACGCGCCAAGAACGGCCACCCCGAGCCCTGGAAGGTGAAATTCTGGGGCGTCGGCAACGAAAACTGGGGCTGTGGCGGCCAAATGAGGCCGGAATATTACGCCGACGAATACCGCCGCTATAGCTGCTATAGCCGCAACTATGGCGAGAACCAACTCTACCGCATCGCCGGCGGGGCGGATAGAGACAACTTTCACTGGACCGACGTCCTGATGAAAAACGCTGGCAAGCACATGCATGGCCTCTCGCTGCACAGCTACACCCTCACCGACACTTGGGCCAAAAAAAGCTCGGCCATTGATTTCAACGACGCGCAATATTTCTCCTGTCTGAAAAGCGCCCTGTCGATAGACGAGCGCATCGCCAAGCACGCGACGATCATGGACCGCTACGATCCGGAGAAGCGCGTGGCGATGATCGTCGACGAGTGGGGCACGTGGCACGAGTGCGAGCCGGGCACGAATCCGGGCTTCCTCTATCAACAAAGCGCGATGCGTGATGCTCTCGTAGCGTCGGTGACGCTTGACATTTTCCACAGCCACGCCGACCGCGTGCGGATGACCAACATCGCCCAGACCGTCAACGTTCTGCAGTCGATGATCCTCACCGAGGGCGAGAAGATGCTCCTGACGCCGACCTATCACACCTTTGATCTCTACAAAGGCCACCAAGACGCGATCTCGATTCCGATGGACTTTGACGCTGGCGAAATCAAGCTCGGCGATCAGACGCTGCCCGCACTGAGCGGTTCCGCCTCGCGCAGCGAAGACGGCACGGTTCTCGTGACAATCTCGAACCTCGACCTGACCCACAGCCACCCTCTCGAAATTGATGTCCGCGGAATGGACGTTTCGAGCGTGACCGGCCGAATTCTAACAGCGGACACCGCGACCGCCCACAACACCTTCGAGAACCCCGAGCAGGTCAAGACGCAGGCCTTCGAAGACGTGACGATCGAAAACGGCACGCTCAAAGCAACCCTCCCGAACCTGGCCGTTGTCGCACTGGAACTGCGATAACCCAAACACCCGATATAGATACGCCCCCTCTGCGGCCTACGGAAAGAACATGACCTTGTTGAAGTCCGTCTTGCGTTCCAGCATCATCTGAATCGCATCGGGAAGCTCGTCCAGGGAGAGCCTGTGCGTGATCACATCGCCCTTGACGATCTTGCCCCGGCCCATGAATGCCAGCGCGTTCTCCCAGTCGCTGACGAAGGGGGCAAAGGATGAGTTCCAGGACCCGCGGATCACCAGCTCTTTTCTGAGTATGTCGTCCACGGCCTGCTCACTCAGATTGAGCGGCTGATGGCTGATCCCGCCCCAGACGGTGGAGCCGAGCGCCGCCGTCGCGCGAATGCACTGTTCCTGGGTGATCGGGCTGCCGGCAAATTCCAGTGAGCGCTCAACCCCTTTCCCGTCCGTCAGTTCCTTGATTGCCGCCACGGCGTCGGTCTCTCTCGCGTTGATGCACACATCCGCGCCCACCGCCCCCGCGGCCGCGAGCTTCTCAGGGAAGATGTCAACCGCGATGACGTCGCCTGCGCCGAGCGCTTTGGCCCACTGCACGGAAAAGAAGCCGATCGGCCCCACACCAAACACCGCCACCCGGTCGCCGGGCTGTATACCGAGCTTCTTCACGGCATGCAGCGCCACGGAGATGGGGTCGGTCATGGCCGCCATTTCGAAGTCGACGTCATCCGGAAGCAAGAGCACATTCTTCGCGGGCGCTTTCACGTATTCAGCATAGGCCCCGTCGCACCTCGAACCGAGATAATCGTACTCCCGGCAGAGGGTGTATTCGCCGATCAGACAGTATTCACAGGTCATGCAGGGGATCAGGGGAATGACGGTCACGCGCGCGCCTTCGGGCACATCCTCCACCCCGGCGCCGAGCCCGACGATCTCCCCGCCGAATTCATGCCCCGGTATGGTGGGAAAAGTATAGGTCCCCGTTTCCATGAGGCGCGACACATCCGATCCGCATACCCCCACCGCCTTGACCCGTATGAGCACCTCGCCCTCGCCCGGTTCCGGTACCGCCACTTGCTCCACGCGTATATCAGCGGGCGCATACAAGTTAGCTGCTTTCATTGTCTTCTTCATAGCTTCCTCACGGTTCTGTCAAGAGTTCCGCCCCAGTCGTGGGGCTAATCAAACGTTTCATCAAGTCGTTGTGGCAATCTGGTTGTTCTCCGCAAGGATTTAGGCGCTAGCGGAGAAGGGCTTAGGCTCTAGGTGTTAGCTCTCAAACGCCAAGACATCACTCGAACGGATCCAGAACCACTTTCAGGCTCTTGCCGTTCTTCACCAGTTCCATGCCTTCCCGCACCTGTTTCAGCCCCATCCGGTGCGTAATGAACGCCGAAGCATCGATGTCACCCGAGGCGATCAGGCCGATGGACTGCCTGCAGTCATCCGGCGACGCCGAAAACGAACCGTGCAGCGACGCCTCGCTATAGTGAATGATGTTTGCGTCCACGGCCACCACCGGATCTGCCTTGGGAAGCCCGCCGAAAATGCTCACACGGCCCCGGCAGGCCACGATCTCCACGCCCAGCGCGATCGCCTGCTTGGCAGGGGTTGCCACGATCACCACGTCCGCGCCACGGCCCTCGGTCTGCGCCATGACGATTTCGCGTAGGTCCTCTTTGGCCTGGTCAACGTAAGTATCCGCCTGGAACGGCCGTGCCAGGTCTACCCGCGACTGGCGGATATCCGAGGCAATCACGGTCGACGCGCCGCGCGCCCGGGCAACCGCAATGTGCATGCACCCGAGAGGACCGAGCCCTATCACCGCGACGACATCGCCCTTCTCTGTATTGACCAGGTTTTGTCCGTGAATAGCGCAGGCCAGGGGTTCGGCCGCAGCGCCCTCCTCGAACGAAACGTTGTCCGGCAACGGCAGCACCAGGCCGAAGTCGACAGCCGCTTTGGGTACGGCCACGTATCCGGCAAAGCCCCCGTCAAAATCGTAGCCGAAGGTCTTCTTCTCCTTGCACAGAGTCACCGCCCCCTTTTTGCAGAGCCAGCAGGCTCCGCAGGAGAGTGTTGGCGCCAGGATA
>JAPKCZ010000258.1 GCA_028822745.1 Kiritimatiellia bacterium
AGAATACAGAAAAAACACCTTGTTAAGTCGTGGCAAAAATGACACTCTTAGGCTGTAAATTTGCCGTGATGCGTACTCATGAAAGAAATCGTGTTGTTGGCCCTTGACGGAGGTATAGCCTCTACGCTTATCGGACCCTTGGAGATTTTTACTTACACCGGCGGAATGTGGAATTACCTGGCCGGGGAGCCTCTACAGCAGCAGTTCCACGCCAGGATTGCGACAATCGACGGACGCCCTGTGGTTTCCCGAACCGGGCTGCAAATCAACCCCGATTGCAGTGTCGATTCGGTCGAAACTGCGGATGCCATCCTGGTCACGTCTTGCGGCGAGGATATTGAAGGCGCCATCCGTGCAGGCCAACCGATCGCACATTGGCTCATTGACCATTACCAGAGGGGTACGATCCTCGGATCTGTGTGCTCGGGCTTGGCGCTGCTGGCCATGACCGGACTGCTCGACGGAAAGAAGGCGACGACTCACTGGGGAATGATCGAGCATTTCAGGAAGCGCTTCCCCAGCATCAACTTCCAGCCTGACCAACTGCTCGTCGACGAAGGGCGATTGCTGACTGCCGGCGGCGGATACGCGGGTAACGACTTGTCGCTGTATCTAGTGGAAAAGATGTGCGGCAAGACCCTGTCGAAACAGTGCGCTGACGCGTTGTTGCTCGAGACCGGGCGGCAGCTGCAGACACCCTTCGCAGGCTTGCTTCAACATCGTCTGCATGGAGACGAGCGCGTCCAGGAGATCCAGCGCTGGCTTGATCGGCACTATATGGATGAAATCAACCTTGACGAGCTTGCAGCCAAGAACAATATGAGCACGCGCAACTTTATTCGGCGCTTCAAGCAGGCTAGCGGAGAGACGCCGTTAAATTACTTGCAAAAGCTTCGGGTGGAGGCGGCAAAAAAGCTACTGGAAAGCTCGAGCATGAAGATCGATTCGATTGCATCAAAAGTCGGCTACCAGACCGAAGCGCACTTCCGCCAGCTATTCCGTCGCTATACCTCCATGACTCCAGCAGCGTTCCGGAACAAGCATGCCGATGCTGCGATCTTCGCGCGCACCTGATGTTGTCACTTGTGCGCCGTTTTTTGTCCAAAATGACTATGCCCGTCAATTAACCTCCCCGATATAACTTGCGCACTGCGCTGCCTGACACGTGCGCGGTCTTCCGAACGCGCTTCGCCGACGAGCTCGGGAGTCCAGCATCGGTGCGAGTTACAAGTTCAATCGAAAAGAGGAGTTGATCTATGCAGTCGAACGCATTGGAGCAGCCGGGCGCGCTGTGGAGGTTCTGGCTGCGGCTCGCAGAGTTTGCCCGGGAGGCATCCTCCTCCTACCAAGAGCGACAGGACCTGCGGATTGAGCGCTTGGAAGCCGAGCTCCGGCAGTTGCGCGCGCAAGCCGAGCAGAAGTAAACACAAAGACTGGCGCCGGCGGAATGCGTCTGCCCGGTGGCGTCTTTGGGCTTACGAAGAAGAGCTAGTCGCGAGTTGTGCGTCCCCTTCCCCGACCAGCCTAAAGTCCGATGAAACCTTTGTAGAGGCACAATCCCGCTCCAACCAGAAGCGGGATGAGGGTCAGGATGATCCCGGCTGTACGACCAAATACGTATTCCTGGGTAAACGAAAGCGCGTATCCATGTATCAAGCGCCCTACGAGCAGCGCAGCACCCATTGCGTGTAGCCACCAGCGCGGGAGGCCACTCAACTCAAGGAAGCCCATCATTAACAGGACTAGCGGCACATATTCAGCAAAGTTGGCGTGTCCTCGGATTCGGCGCAGTACCTTCGGATTTCCTCCGTCTCCAAGACCGGGCCCGCTAGGCCCGATACGTGCGGCGATGACCCTGAGGCTAAGAATCAAGAACCAGAGCGCCAAAGCGCCAGCGTAAATCAGCGTGACGGCCATAGATCAACCTAAAAGGATGCGTGGATGCGGAATTGTGGCCGGAGCCAGCGTGATCCACAAGCGATGAAAATGCCAATTTCTACTGCATACCTGCCGTTTTCGAGTGCCCGCATGTATCGAGGAACCTATCTACCTCAGCGAGGTCGGCGAACGACGTACTCGACTGTATTGCAATGCGGTGCGGCAGTTGTGCGGCATGTCTCATTTCTATCTGCGTCATCGCTTGCGCGGCACATCCAAAGGAACTTAGCGTGAGCGAATCGGTTGTGCGTCCTTTCTTCAGCGTCCCTAAGGGATCGCCCGAGGGCATGTATCCGGCAATGCGCTGTCCTTGGCGTGGTGCGCATGGTCATAAGAACTCAAAACAGCCACTTGATTCTGGGAGTGAGGGATGCGGACGCCATTCGTGCCCGCCCACAGGTATCGACCTTGGGAGATTCTGAGTTGCCATAAAAGGCAGCCACAAGGGACGGGGTATTTCGGATATTCCATCGCGAAACGATGGAATAACACTACTCGGTTAGAGTCATCCGTACTGTGAAAGACCCTATCTCACATATTGGCGAGATCTGCTACCAGGTGATCCAATCAGCTTCGATGCCTGGCGCCAGGGAGGCCCTGCGCACGGCTGCGCTCGCCTTCGAAGCGCCGTTCTACATGCTGATGGTTCGAGGCGCCACGACCTCAATGGACCCCGTGCAGCTCATCATTTCCAACTACCCAAAGGACTTGCAGCGTCGATACGACGAAATGAATGCCTGGACCTTTGATCCGGTATTGGACAAAGCGCTTAAAACCACAGAACCATTCCAATGGGACGAGCTGTTCGAAACACCGCGACAAAAAGCCCTTCTCAGAGAGTACGCGAGATACGGTATGGCTCGTGGGATGACAGCATCCTACAGAGGGTCGGAGTCGTCAGTGGCTATCTTGTGTTTCTGCGGCCATCGACATGTTTCGGACAACGCCGAGCTTTGGAAGAGGACGAAGGCGGCTTTGATCCTCCTTACCGCCACGCTGCAGCGGACGGTCCACCAATTGATCAAGTCACGCGACTGCAGGCTGCGCAGGCTGCAACCAAATCGTGCCCTGAGCGAGACGGAGCGTCGCTGCGTTCAGTTGATAGCGATGGGGAGAACGGCGGAACAGACGGCTGTGGTTCTCGGCGTCAAAACGCGAACGATTGGTTACTACCTGGATCGGGTTGCGGAGAAACTGGGAGCAACCAGTCGAAAGGAGGCTGTCGCCTTGGCAATTTCGTCCCATCTTGTCGAAACGCGAAGGTACCCGCCCCTGACCTTCGCCCGAGACCGGGACTGAATCCATCCGTTGACGGCCAAAGGTATTATCGTACGAGATGCAGTGGTTGCGTGCCAGATCGCAACTCGAGGAAGCCCTCCAGCACGCCCGATAGCGCCGCAGTCGATCGTGCACCACCTTTTTCGCATGACGTCCGCATTACAGTGATCAAACCCTGACATAGCGTATCGACAGACAGGTCGGCGTCGCAACCTATGACAAGATCGCGTCGATGGGCGATTAGTGCAAATGCTGTGGAGGTCATCTCCGATGCAACTGTCATTTCCTCCAAGCTCAGAGCCTCGAATTCGTAGGACTCGGTTTTTCCTGACAGCTCGTCGAACAGTCGCAAAAGCTGCTCCTCCGCAGCGCGGCGGGACGCACGGGAATCGGAAAAAAAATAATGACACATGAGGGTTTGGGCAGCCGCCAATGCTAGTAAACGATAAGCATCAAAATCCTTTATGAGCTGGTTCTTGGCTACGCGAAGCATGACTCCTTCCAGTTCGCCAACCCATTCGTCTGTAACAAAGTATCGGTCGTCGCGGTTCGCCGCTTCGCTCACTAGTCAGGCCTCTCCATGGATGCTTGACATTTTACGCAGGCTCGAATTCCTGGCACAACCTTTGCTGCAGCGCAGCAGGATGCCATTGGGTGCCGTATCTTGCGCGCCGCCTATCTGGATGAAGTATATGAATACTCGATCCGAACAAAGGCCAAGCGATCTTTTCGTAGTCTACCAAGCGGACCATCTTCGGCGCCGACAAAGATGTCTCCTCCGATTTCACCGAGGATGGAGTCCGTAAACTTGTAGCTGAATCTCGGTCGAGCAGCCCAGTTGCCAATGCCGACGAAGTAGAGAAGATCCACGTTCGCGGATGTGCGGAGGTCGGCCGTGTTATAGGTTAGGCCACTACCCACACCAAACAAATTACGATGAAATTGATCGTCGATGATTGCCGCCCCGATAGCGAGCTGCTGCAGTGGCGGGAGCACCTGGTGTGTATC
>JAPKCZ010000259.1 GCA_028822745.1 Kiritimatiellia bacterium
CGAACGAAGTGGCTGACCTTGACCGAACGTGTACAGAGACGCTGATCGTTAACATCGTACAGCCGCGCGATGTGCTCCGTGTTGTGCCATAGCCCCTCGATAGCTGAGCCGATCTGCCAGGCAATGGTAATAAACAGAATCAGTTCCCAGCGCTGGAAAACAATGGCCACGGCAAGCACCGCAATGTGGAAGAGGAGGATGCCCGCGGATTCACGACGAATGGCTGCATTGTCCTTTTCGGAGCAATGGTCGGTCATCATGCGGTCCTTCTGCCCGAGCGCTCGGCGAATTTGAACAAGGGTTTCCTTAAACAGCGCTTTGACGGCCCCGATCACGAGGACCCGGAACAGCGCACCCAGCAGGACCGAGTGCAACCATTTGCTCGTAATCACTTGTGGCCAATCTGTCTCGGGGTCCGTGCCACGCACCATGGTGTAGCGATGGTGCAACTGATGCGACTTGCGCGCGTATCGCGGACTGTTCCACATCAGCGCCTGAATCAAGAAGAAAAGCGGCTCGCCAAACCATTCAAAGTTTCTGGCAAACACGGTTTTGTGCTGCAGCTCGTGGCCGATGGCCACCCAAAATCCGTAGAGGAAATAGTAACCATAGAGCGGAATGATTGCTAGCCACAGGCTCTGTTGTGCAGCCAGCACGGTGAGCACGACGGTTATGGCCAGAAACAGCACAAACAGGCCAACGCGGCAGAGGCCGTTCCAGGTACTACGTTCGGACAGCGTCTTGATAACCTCAACGTCGAGCCCCAGACGCTTCCAGTTGCGTCCCTCACGACTCCACTCGTACTCCGACAATTCCTCACGTGGCGTAAATTCCATATCCATCCTGCACTCTCGTTGTTACTCATCAATTACCAGAATTTGCAGCAACCACCTATACCCGACTGCCTCGCATTTGTCTTTCGTTATAATCATCATTTGCAATTCCGGACGGTGGCGAGCCATGGTTCCACTACCGCCGACTGCACCACTGAGATCTTCGTATGCTCGACCAAAAGGGCCATCAAGCGCCGCAGCGGACATGTCGCCGTAGATGCCAGAGAACGGTGGGCCTACCGAGAACTTCTTGTTTTTTCCGGGCAGGGCCGCGAAAGTGGCCGAAGAAACCAAATCATGCGTATGACGAGGCGCGGAGAAGAACGAAAATGAAACTGCTGGTCGCTCTAGACTTCTCTGACGCTTCCGCGCCGATCCTTGAACATGCCCGCCAACTGGCACAGGCGGCATCAGGGAGCGTGTGGTTGCTGCACGTCGCCGCCCCAGACCCGGATTTCGTCGGATACGAGGTTGGCCCGCAGCACGTGCGCGACAATCTGGCGACCGAATTCCATAAGGAACATCAGAAAATTCAAACCATGGCCGAGACGCTTCGCACCGGCGGCATCGACGCCACGGGGCTGCTTTTGCAGGGCCCCACAGCAGAGACCATTCTACGTGAGGCTGAGCGTCTGAATGCTGACATGATTGTGGTCGGCTCTCATGGACACGGCGCTGTCCATCAGTTGCTGGTCGGCAGCGTCGCCGAACCGGTATTGCGCAAGTCCTCACGACCCGTAATTGTGGTTCCCATTCATCACAATCCGACGGCCGACTGAACGCGCGGCGCGGGATTGAGTGGACCGGCTTCTATTCCACGCGATCCACGGTCGGCGCTAGGAAGACCTGATTACGGCCCATACCTTTGGCCTCGTACATCGCCATGTCGGCACGCTTCAAGAGCGATTTATCATCCTCCTCAGATTCGCATTGCGCGACGCCAATGCTGATGCTCAAACGAAACTGTGCCCCCGAATCGGCGGCCTCGACATAACCATGCTCGCTCGAGAATCCGGTAATGACCACGACGTCGACGCCATGCTTCTGACGCAGTTGATGACATAGCTCCAAGCCGTCCATTCCGCCAGGCAACCGAATGTCAACAATGGCGATGCTTGGATCGAAATCCGCAACGCACGCGAGTGCTTCTTCGGCGTTGAAGGTGGTGGCGGTTTCGTAGCCCGCCTCGTCCAATGTCGATTTCAGCAACACCTGAGTCGCCAGCTCGTCATCCACGATGAGAACGCGAGTATTTTGACTTGGATGTGTCGTATTCATCATTGGTCACCGCAACCGCGATCCTACGCAAAACCAAGCCGCACGCAAGCGCTCGTGAAGGAAAACAGCCGCGTATCACAAGGGCACGTAAAGCCGGAGCCTCAACAGCATTGCAAGGTCTTCAAAAGGAAAGATTTACGACAATCCATGTACACAGCACAAGAAAAGGTGCGTATGATACAAATGCGCTTAACCCGAACCGGCACGAGCGCCACAGCCCCATTTTTCACGGAAGACAAATGAAGCCACGACCTTTCCTTATACTGATAAGTCTGACCTTAACGCTCAAGGCCGACCCACCGAGCGACGCCATGGATCGCGGCAGAGCTCACCTTTTTGCCGGAGATTTCGCTGCAGCCATTTCGGACTTTGATGACGTCGCCGAAAAGGCTCCCGCCGTAGAGCCACGTTTATGGCAGCGCGGCATCGCCTACTATCTGGCTGGGCGCTACTCGGATGGTGTCGCACAGTTCGAACGCCATCAACGCGTGAACCCAAACGACGTCGAGAATGCGGCCTGGCATTTCATCTGCAACGCGCGTGCCGAAAACGTGAGCACGGCGCGACGCGCATTGATCCCAATCACGGGCGATCGGCGCGTCCCCATGACCGAAATCCAAGAACTCTTCGCGGGCAAAATCCAACCGCGCGATGTGCTCGCAGCGGCAGAAGCAAGTCCAGCCGCGGAGCGCGATCGTGCCATGTGTTATGCGCACCAGTATCTCGGCCTATATTTCGAAGTTCTAGGACGACCGGACGTGGCTCAGATGCACATGCACAAGGCAGCGTCCGACCATTTCTACGACAGCTACATGGGGCATGTGGCCAGAGCCCACGACAGGAAAATGATAACTGAGCGCTCCACGGACACCATGCCCAAAGGCGAACCCTATACGGTCCTGCGTGGCGGCCTTCCAAACGCTTATGCGACATTCAGAAAACAGCGCCTAGGACGCGTTGCCTTCATCGGAGGGTCCATTACACAGGCGAAGGGATGGCGCCAGATGATCGGCGCCGATCTCGCGAAGCGTTTCCCTGAAACAGAATTTTCGTTCGTCCCCGCCGGTATTGGTTCAACCGACTCAACAACCGGCGCGTTTCGCCTCCAGGCGGACGTTCTCAGCAAGGGCAACATCGACCTTCTCTTTATCGAGTTTGCCGTCAACGACAACCAAGATTCCGCACTCAGTACCACGCAAGCCATTCGCGGTATGGAGGGCATGATTCGGCAGGCACGTGCTCACAATCCGGAAATCGACATCGTGATCTCATACTTTGTGAACCCAAGTCACATCAACGACTTTCAAAACGGCATCGTGCCCGACGAAATTCAGGCCCACGAAAGCGTTGCCGAGCATTACAATCTGCCTTCGATTCACCTGGCACGCGAAGTGGCCGATGCCGTTGGCAAAGGTGCCTATACGTTCAAGACCTACGGCGGCACGCACCCCATAGACTTCGGGCAAAAGGTCTACGCAAATCGCGTCAGCAAACTGTTTGACGATACATGGTCAACCACACCAGAAGCGGCCACCATGCCGGAAACGCAACTCGACGACTGGAGTTATACGCGCGGCCGCTATATCCCGCTCGCCGCCATCGACCTTGGCGGTGCTTGGACGCACAGCGTGCCGGATTGGAACCGTATTCCTGGCAAGATACGCGGATTAAACACAGAAGACGTCATGATCCATTGTGAGACCGCGGACGAGCCACTCAAAGCGACGTTTACAGGAACCGCGGTCGGAGCCTATGTCCTGGCCGGCCCGGATGCCGGTCAGCTCGCGTACCGTATCGATGGTGGACCCACACAGACGATCGACCTGCGTCATCGATTCAGCGCAGGCCTCCACTACCCGCGCACAGTCCTGTTTCATGACGAACTCGAGCACGGGGATCATGTCATTACGGTCCGCTTACTCCCGCAAGACAGCCCAGCACACCCAGCCGCCCGCATTCTGCATCTGGTAGCAAACTAACCAGAAACGCGGCAACCGTAACACAATGTTACACATCGGTCTCGCTGGATGATTGTAACGCATTTTGACGTGTTGTTTTTTTACCATTCACAAACCTTTTCACTATTGCGAATCCCG
>JAPKCZ010000260.1 GCA_028822745.1 Kiritimatiellia bacterium
TAGACGGCCTCGGCGGTACAGGTGGTTTCACCGGTGCGAATCAGGGATTTGTCGGCGCGGGCGCCCAGTAATAGGTTTAGGGCACCTGTAATGATGGATTTTCCCGCACCGGTTTCGCCTGTGATGACGTTTAGGCCAGCGGCAAAGCATAGCTCGGCCTCTTGAACGACGGCGAGATTTTTGACACGCAGGGATTGAAGCATTATGGTGCAGAGGCTGGTGGCGGCGCAGGGACTCGAACCCCGGACAAGCGGATTATGATTCCGCTGCTCTAACCAACTGAGCTACACCGCCGTAAAAACAGTCTCGAAAGGTACGCTTTATGACACAGGTCTGTCAATACGATCAGGGTGCAAGGGATAGAAATTTTGCCAAGCGGCTTTTGGGCCAACTTGGCGTAGGCCTCGTCGTTCTGGGGTTGAGCGCTGGCGCGATGGCTGACGCGGTTGAAAAGCTGGTCGAGGCGGATCGTTTGATCACGCTTGTCGACATTGAGCTGCTTAGCTTGCAGGCGGGCGATGTGGATGGGTATCGGCGTGTGACGGAAAATCTGTCATTGGCAGGGGAAGCCTTGCGGCTGGGGCTGGCCGGGGACAAGACGACGCATCGGAAACTGTCACAGCGCTGGGATGTGGCACGCGACGGCTTGGTTAAACTGGCGCAACGATGGCAAACGGGCCCGGTGGCAGCGGGCGTTGCGGCGATGCATGTCGCCGGTGGGTCGGCGAGTCATCCGGTCGTGGTGCTGAGTCAAGATGCGGAAGCGCTGTCCCGCGAGATGAAGGTGATTCCGTTGCAGGCATTGGCCAATTCTGGGATCCATGCGCATTTTACGAATCAGATTGCCCAGCTTGAGCAGCGTTTAGCGGAATTTGATCTGGCGCTGGTGCCTGCGCGCTTAACGGAGTCCATTGATGCCCTGTCTGTCTATTTGGCCTCGGCGTCAGGGACATCGTCGTTGACTGCGCTGGTGCAGAAGTATTCGCCCGACAGCCGACCCGTGTTGCGCGTTGGGTTTGGGCCAGATGAAGCGGCGGCCTGGTTTAAAGCAATGAAAACGTTGATGACGCGGACAATGGCCGAAGATACGCGCGGTCTGTTTCTCGATTTGGAGGCCGGCCGCCGCGAAAAAGACGAGTTACTGTACTTTAAGAAATGGGTGCAGGGCACTTGGCGTGATGAAATCGCTGCCCAAATTCAATATGTGGCTGGGCGTATTGATCGTCGTGTTGACGCAGCAGCGTCGCTTGCCGATCAGGTTGTTGATGTGACGAAGGGCAGTGCGAATGAGCGCAAAAGCCAGACAGCTCATGAATACTATGTGAAAACGCGTGCGCGACTCCAGGAGGGTATGGCGAGTCTAGAAACCGCGTTGCGGGTCGACGCCATTCTGAAACGCACCAATGCTCCGGATCGTGATGATCAACGCGCACGATTACAGGCCGCAAAGCAGGCTCTTGAGGGGCTAAAGCGCGGGCAATAGACCTTCGTTCGATATGAAAGCTTGGCGTGATGTGTCTTCTTCTGCCATCGTTTAGTAAAGCGCGACCAATTTTGTAGATTTTTAGATGAAAACCTTCGCATTGGTGTGATATACTAACTATTTGCTCAAAATGCGGGTAGATAGTTTGCGCCTAGGAGGCACGTACGGGCTCATGAGTACAATAATTATAGTTGAAGAAGACCAAGCAGCAGGGGAATGGGTTGCCGACATGTGCCGCAAGCTCGGGCATACCGTCACGGTGGCGACGACGGGGCATGCCGGTCTTGCTGCCATTAAGAAGGCCAGCCCGTGCACCGCGTTGGTCAGTACGACAGTTGCCGATCTGTCTGGATACGAAATCGCTCGCCGTTTGAATTACGATTACGCCGTGTCGGTGATCCTGATGTTTGGCGAAGAAGCGAAACCTCTATCTGTTGTTATGGTTGATCTCGATCATTTTAAGCGCTTGAACGACCAGCTGGGACATTCTGTCGGTAATGATGCGCTGCAATTGGTCGGTTCCTCGATGTTGTCTCATTTGAAACCAACGCATCACGCATTTCGTTATGGTGGCGAAGAGTTTATCGTGCTGATGCCGGGCACGGAGCTACCCGAAGCTGGTGAACTGGCTGAGTTTTTACGCATCGATATTGAAACCATGGGCAAAACGCATTTTGCTGAAGCACAGGTGACGGCCAGTGTCGGCGTGGATCGGCTTGGCGAAGGGGAATCTCCGGAGTCCCTGACCGCACGTGTGGATAAGGCCATGTATGAAGCCAAGTCGGGAGGTCGTAACCGCGTCGTGGTTGCTCCGTTGAACGTTGGTGCCTGATGGTCGTGTTCTTTTTTTACAATATTCTATCCGCTGCTACGTTGTTTCTGTCTCAGGTGCATAGGTGTGCACACGATGTTACGAATCGAAGAAAATGAGTACGATGCATTCACGTTCCAGTTATCTGTCGTTGTGCGCACGTTTGGCGGCCACGGCTCTCCTTGGCTGCCTCACGCTGCTACCCATGGGCTGTCAATCGCCCGCCAGCCACCGCGCGGCCCGTGACCACGCTGCGGCGCTACGTATTGCGGCGGCGCAAACGAACGTGCTGGGTGAGACAGAGCATATCGATGTCAGCGACGCTGCGGACAGTTTACGGCGACGTCTTCTGTTGGATCAACATCTTCCCCACAAAGCCATGGCGTCACGTGGTGTACGGGATCTGCCTAGCAACGCGTTTTGGGACCCCGCCACGCATCTCCCCACGAACGTTCCGAGCGATGTCGTGTGGACGTCGCGCGTCGAGCGCGTCACGCTCACCTTGCTGGATGCGTTGCAAGTGGGCGCACATTCCAGTCGAGACTTTCAAGATGCCAAAGCGTCGCTGTTCAGCACGGCACTGGATCTGGATCTGGAGGAAGACGGGTTTCGCCGAACATTTAGTTCTATGCTCACGGGGGGCGTCGACCACGAACGCCTCAGCGGCGAGGATTCCGATGTCGCTCGCGGCTCCGGCGATGTGGGCGTGTCGAAAAAACTTATGAATGGCGTTGAATTAACCAGTCGCATTGCCGTCGATCTGGTTGAAGTGTTGACCCACGATGCGGTTTCGTCATTCGGTTTGCTCACCGATGCCAGCATTTCCATACCGCTGCTGCGGGGGGCAGGCAAGCGTGTGGCGGCAGAAGGGCTGACGCAGGCCCATCGCAACATGCAATACGCGGTGCACACGTTTGAGCGTTTTAAACGCGGCTTTGCTGTCGAAATCATTTCCGACTACTTGGGCGTGTTGCTCCAGCTTCAGGACCTTTGTAACGTTCAAGTAAACTATGTCCGACTGCAGGCTGCCGCGGAGCGTGCACAACGGATGGCGGAGGCGGGACGCCTTCCTGAAGTGCAATACGATCAGGCCGTTCAAGACGAGCTGCGGGCGCGAACCCGTTGGATTGACGCGCAACAGAGCTATTTTCGGTCGCTGGACGACTATAAGTTTTCACTGGGCTTGCCCGTGGATGCGGATGTTGTTCTGGATGAATCCGAATTCGAAACGATTCGCGGCCTGACCAATATGATTAGCGCGACAGATTCTAAAATTCCGGATGAAGAGGCTGAGGGGACCAACACGGTCGATCTGACAGAGACATTTTCTGTCGATGCCAGCCATCTGGTCCAGATGGCCATCTCGAATCGACTGGATTTGATGACGGCCCTCGCTCAGGTCGAAGACGCGCAGCGGCAGGTGTACATTCAAGCCGACGCGCTACGGCCGGAATTGACCTTGCTTGGAAGCGTGCAGACCGGTGAGCGTCAGGTGCCGAGATCGTCCGGTGCCGCTGAGCGCGCAGATCGCGATACGCTTTCGCTATCAGGGCTTCTCACCTTCGATCTAGCGCTGGAGCGATCCTCTGAAAGTCGTGCGTATCGCGAAAGCCTTTTGGATCTGCAATCAACAGTGCGTTCCTATCAGGCCAGCGAGGACGAGGTCAAACGGGACGTCCGCAACGGCTTGAGGCAACTGGATCGCGCACGCGAAAATGTCAAGACACAGGTGAAAGCCATTCGCTTAGCAGAAAAACGTGTGCGAAGTACGGACTTGTTTCTACAGGCGGGACGCGTCGAGATTCGGGACGTTCTGGAGGCTGAGGACGCTCTGCTCTCCGCCCAAAACGGACTCAATGAAGCCCTTGTTCGTTTCCGCTCTAGAATCAGGTGTCCAACAATTTATTCTTGA
>JAPKCZ010000261.1 GCA_028822745.1 Kiritimatiellia bacterium
ACAACCAGCCGATCTAGATAGGTGGAACGCTTGGCTTGGTCGAGGGTCCAGAGAATGAGTGGTTTTCCAGTCACCTCATGGATGTTATTTCGAGGGATGGCCTTTGAACCACCTCGGGCGGGAACAAGGCCCAGGATTTTTTTTCCATCAAACATTATGGGCTGTCTTTGAAGTGTTCCTGATAATCGGTTATGGCCTGATCAAACTTATCCTGGCGCCCAATGTCAATCCAGTACTCACGCAGGGGGAAAACCGTAGTGGGTTTCTGTTTTGCAATCAGGTCGCTGAAAAGAGTGGTCATATTATAGGGCTGGTCTTTTTTGAGCAAATCCAGGCAGCTTGGATTGATTACATATACACCCGCATTGACGAAGTACTTGTGGTTAGGTTTTTCTTCAATACTGGTGATAAAAGAGTCTTTGTAATTCACCACTCCGTACGGCACTTCGTAGCTATGTTTTCGTACACACATCGTTGCTTCACTTTTTTGGGACTGGTGGAAATCCAGAAGCCGTGAATAGTTCACCTTTGTGAGAATGTCTCCATTCATGACGAAAATGGGCTGCTCTGGGCGTTCTTGAAGCAGGGATAGTGCTCCCGCCGTTCCCAGGGGAGTGTCCTCTTCTAGATAAGTAATAGAAACGCCCCATTTGGATCCATCCCCAAAATGTTTTTGGATTTGAGACGCTTTGTAATTAACAGCAAAAACAAAGCGGTAAAAACCAAGGTCCAAAAAGCTTTCTAGAATGGTCTCCAAAATGGGACGATCGCCAACCTTGAGCATTGGCTTGGGGGTATCGTTGGTCAGGGGTCGTAGACGCTTGCCCTCACCACCAGCCATCAAAACAACTAAATTTTCCTTCTTGCCGGGGGTGACTAACTCGTCGAACACGACAAGATTAACAATGCGCCCCTCGTCGTCGGTGATGGGCATTTGGTGAAGCTTTAATTCAACCATCGTTTTTAGGATCATCGAGCGAGAGGTCGACCGATTCGCCGTTACGGGAGACGGGTTCATCACCGTCTCTACTGAGTCCTGTAGCGTTACGCCTCGGAGAAGTCCACGCCGAACATCGCCATCTGCAACCATTCCAACAAGTTGTCCAGATTCATTTGTAACCATAGCCATACCAAGGAGACCATGATCGATAATTTTTAGGGCCTCGAGGATGGGGGTCTGCGCTGGGATGCAAAAATTTAACAGTTCCTCTTTTGTCATGACCTGGTTAATCCCTGTTTGTTCTGGCTTTGTGTGGGGTAAGTTAAGGCACTAGATATGACGGCCCAATCGGCTCACAGTATATCCTGCAATACTTTAAAGCAAGCCCCCGAAAGGGTGTGATTTCTTTAGTTGTGGGGACCGTTCCCGAGAGCATGTTGGGCCACAATAAGAGGGTTCCGAAATTTTTTCTTGGTATGGCTGTGCCAATCGCGAGCGCGGTCGTTTACGTCGGACTCCTCAACAGGGCTTGCCGTGAGCCATGGGCGTCCAAGTGGGCTCAGTTGTGACTGAGCAATGCGAAAAACCTGATAAAAACTGAATTGGCCTTTGACAGGAGGATTCATTGTTTGTAACTTTTGGAAAGTTTAATAATTTGTAAAAGTTTGTGCGTTTTGGGCGAAAAGCTGTTGGTTTGCCTGTTTTGCCACGAATGGCACCAGTATTAACGGCACCAGCATGATTCCGCGTACTCTTAAGAATTTTGCAGAAGTTCGCAAACTTCTGTAAATGGTTTGAAGGTTCTACGGGATTTAACCATGACCAGCGAAGGTGAATGAATGTCAACAACAGCGGCAACAGGTGCAGTAGCTGAGGTCCGGTATCGCTTGGTCGATGTCGGGGGACAGATCTCTCACGAACTAGGCTTGGGCCGAATTTTTGGCCAAATGCTCGTTTACCTCTACCTGCAGGAGGGCAAGTGTTCGCTCGACGAAATCGGGCAGGATCTGGGGCTGAGCAAAGCGGCCACTAGCATTGCAGCCCGCCAACTGGAGAGCCTGGGCCTGCTGCGCCGTGTCTGGGTCAAAGGTGACCGAAAATCATATTATCGCACCGCCGACGACATCGGTTCGGCATTGCAGAAGGGCTTGTTGTCCTCTGTGCGTCAGAAAATCAGTACTGTCGCCAATGAACTCGACGTGGCGTCTGACCTGCTTGTGGATTGCAAGGGCGAAGACGATGTCGATTTTCTGAAATCACGCGTCAAACGCGCGAAGCAATTGGGTGCACGCACAACAAAACTACTCGAAAGCCCACTCCTAAAACTGTTTGTACGCTCATGAATATGACAGACGATATGATTCTCGATCAGCGCTTCTCTTCTGGATCTCGCTGAGTCGCTCAATAGAGATACGCCCAAGTAGTGGGCTGATACTGAGGCCGCTTTTGGCGATGCTTGATGAATGCTTTGCGATGCTGATTTGGTCAAAAATTTATGCTGTTCAATAACCCATTTTTCTTTCTGTTTCTGATCGCAGTGTACGTGCTCTACTGGGCCGTTCCGCATCGGGCGCAAAATGTCTTGCTGCTAGTAGCCAGCTACGTTTTCTATGCGTGCTGGGACTGGCGGTTCCTTGGCCTGTTGTTTGGCGTAAGTGCTGTGGCTTATCTATGTGGTCTGGCGTTGGAGCGCATAAACGACGTTTCAAAGCGGCGCTTCATCCTTCTTGCCGGGCTCGTGCTGAACCTGGGCTGCCTCGGCGTTTTCAAGTATTACAATTTTTTCGCAGACTCGCTTGCTTCTCTGATTGCATCTGCCGGTTTGGGCGCTCCCGATTGGACATTGCAGATCGTGTTGCCTGTCGGAATCAGTTTTTTCGTTTTTCAGGCAGTGAGTTACGTCTTCGATGTCTATCGACGCGACATAGCCGCGACGCGGCACCCTGTTGAGTTCATGACCTACATCGCCTTTTTCCCGCAATTGGTGGCAGGTCCGATTGAGCGTGCCAAACACATGCTGCCGCAATTCGCGGCGCCGCGTCACTTCGATGTCGCTCGCGCGACAGAAGGCGCGGGCTTTATTATCTGGGGCCTGTTCAAAAAGGCCGTCATCGCAGATCGAATGGCCCTGTATGTGGATATGGCGTTCGTGGACGTCGGCGCAAGCAGCGGGCTTTCGTTGCTGCTGGCGACCTATTGTTTCGCGATCCAAATCTACTGCGATTTTTCTGGGTATTCGGATATCGCGCTTGGCTGTGGGCGTCTGTTGGGCTTGGATCTGACGCAGAATTTTCGACATCCCTATTTTTCGCGCAGCCCGGGTGAGTTTTGGTCTCGCTGGCACGTGACGCTCTCAACCTGGTTTCGCGATTATGTCTATATTCCGCTAGGTGGGAACCGGTGCAACGCCACGCGCTACACGTTCAATATTCTGGCCGTATTCAGCATCAGTGGTCTGTGGCACGGTGCGAATTGGACTTACGTCATTTGGGGTTTCCTCAACGGTGTCCTCATTCTCGCGTTTCGCTGGATGGAGCCTAGTCGTGCGGCGCGCGGTGCGGTGCCGGGCGGTGATGGCATTCTGCCGCGTTTTGGTTCGCTGTGGCGCATGGTGCTGACCTTTCATCTGATCCTCCTGACATGGATCTTCTTTCGAGCGGATAGTATTGCTGATGCATGGATCGCGCTTGGGAAAGTCGTCACATTTCCGGTTGGGATGTCGTTGGTCCCGTTTGAGACCTACTACCTGCCGATGGCCTTTGCCGGCGTCTTTGTCCTGACAGAATGGCTGACGCGTAGCCGCTTCTGTGTTTTGTCTCCCCGCGTGCCACGACAACTCACGATCATTACGGCACGTGCCGCTGTTGTTTGCGTCATTGTCTGGTTTGGCCACTTCGCCCACGTCCCGTTCATATATTTTCAGTTTTAGGATCTGATGTTGACTTCACCACCATATCGTTTTCTGTTTCGTGGTCTGCTGCTATTTGCACCGCTTTGGATTGCGGCGCTGTCTGCAGAAGTTTTGCTGTGGCGCGTGGGCGAAACGGTTCCGATCAGATCGGTGCAGAAAAGAATGACAGACGACGGGCTTTTTTTGCGGCAGTACTTTAATCAGGGTTTGTACCGATTCAAGTGGTTGTCCGCGAACGACCCGCAATCGCGCATCGTGGCACTGGGTACGTCGCGCGTGATGCAGTTTCGCCGGGCCATGTTCGGGCCGCGAGGTTCCGAGTTTTTCAACGCCGGTGGTATG
>JAPKCZ010000262.1 GCA_028822745.1 Kiritimatiellia bacterium
CAATGGCTGTTTTACCCGTGGCGCCTTCAATGGCTGTTTGCATCGTCGACTTCCCTGCCGGTTTTGGCTCTGCTTTCGGCTCGGGGGTTGAGGCCGATTTGCTGCAAGCGCTAACAAAAACTGTGGCACAGCATGCCAGGGCGAGAAAGGATAGGTGTGTGACTATTTTCATGCGTTCTCCTGGCGGTGTCAAAGCGTCGCGTCATCGGCGTGTGTCGCCGTTCGGATAAGGTCTGTTAGAAGGCCGAAATTGTCAAGCTGCCTCAGCGCCCTGTCTAACATCCGCAGTGCGGGCGGAATGTGATCGGCGAAGCGAGCTGTTTCTGGTGCGCGCGCGTTTCGGGCAAAAGCGCCGATGGCTTGGATGAGACGCTGTGCCGTGGCGACCCAGAAATCTGTCAATGGATTCGTGCCTGCGAACGAGACGCGCTGCGCGTAGTCGAGCACGTGTTGGCGTTGTTGGGCCAGAGGCATCGATACATAGGGGTCTGCCAATAGGGAGGCCAGATCATAGTACGGCGAACCAAGGCGCATGCCTTGAAAGTCGATAAAGGCGATGTCCGGATTTTTACGCGTGCCCAGTTGGTAAATATTGGTGGATTGGAGGTCGCGATGCACCAAACGGGTTGGATGGGCGAGCATGGCGTCGCTGATGCGTTGAAGTTCGTTTCGAATCTTTCGAATTCGTGCTGCCGGTTGCTGTCGGCGATGTCCCAGAAAATGGTCACAGAATAGATCGTGTTCCCAGGTGTACAGCTTGGCATCGAAGCGCGGTTCAAGCGTCAGGCGTGACACGGACTTCTCGTCGAGACACGCATGCCAGTCTGCCACAGCTGCAACCATTGGCGTGTAGGTTTCCCATCGGCTTTTTGGTGGGAGCGCCTGCCCTATGTCGAACACATTACGTGTTCCAAAATCTTCAAAAAGTGTAAACGACGACGACGGGCGATCCAGGAGCACGGCAGGGACTCGGACGCCGTTTCGCGCAAGAAATCGGGCGTGTCCGACGTAGCGTGTGTTTTCGACGCGAGCGGGGTCGTAGCTGACGAGCATGGCGGATGCGTTTCCGCAACGCAGTCGCGTAAAGGTGCGTGAAGAGCTGCGTGGTGCTAGGTGCTCGGCCGTGATTGAGCGCTGCGATGTCCAGCCGAGCGCCTTGATTGAGGCGCAGATGGCTTCCGATGGTTGGGCGTCGACACCGGTAAAAAGGCGTGTGATGGACGCATGCGGCGCCACGTCATGGGACACGATCGCGTCGCGGATTTTTGCGTGATGGCCAATGCGTACGTTGTCCATGAGGATGGCGTTGTGCAACTGTGCGTCGCGTCCGACCTGGCTGTGCTCGCCGATGGCGACGAAGCCGCTCAGTTGCGCGCCCTGCTTCCGGAACGCGCGCTGTCGTGTCGTCTGTTCAGCGGGAATGCGTGTGGTTTGTGTTTCGGTTTTTCGGCGCGACGCCCAGACGTGCTGGTGCCCCTGCAGTAGGCCTTCGGGCGTTCCGAGGTCGCACCACTGGCTTTGCGGGTCAACATGTGCGTGTATCTTTAGGCCAGCGCCCATGGCGGCGTCATAGGCGCTGATGATGCTGTGGAAGCCTTGCGCGGGGATGTGTTTGAGAAGTGACGGGCGCACAAGGTGCAGGCCGCAGAAGGTGTAGCAGCCGTCACGGCCCGGGTGGGCACTACGAAAGGTTGTGACGTTGTCGTGCTTGCATTCGACCGTGCGTGGGCCCCATCGGTCATCAAGCCAGAGTGCGGCTATTGTTTTTGGGTTCGCCATGGCACGGATGATGGGGCGCGGGTCGAGTTCCATCAGAATATCGGCGTTCACAATCCATGTTGAGTCATCATCGAAAAACCAGGCGGCTTTCTGGAGAGCGCCGCCGGTGCCCAAAATTTCCGGTTCGTAGGACACATTGATCTTCATGCCGGGTACGGGTTCGCTGCAGGCGTATTTCCAAATGGGTTCGGGAACGTGGTGGAGGTTCAGCAGAACCTCGCGAACACCCCATGTGTGCAGGGTTCGCAGAATGTGTGTCAGGTTGGGGACTCCCCATAGCGGCATGAGCGGTTTTGGGGTTGTTGTCGTCAGTGGCAGCAGCCGTGTGCCAAAGCCGGCGCAGAGGACCATGGCTTTGCGGGGTGTTTTCACGATGTTGGCTGCGGGTAGAGGAGCGCCCGTTGACGTTGTTCGGCGAAGGCCGCCATGGGCGCGACCCAGCTGGATGTGATTTGCGCTGGCGGTTGGCCGTCGACAAGGCTTTCGCGCAATTCTGTGTTGCCGAATAATTTGTCAAAAAAGGCTGGGCGCGCGTTCTTGTCGTGCCAGATGGTGTCGCGTCCATAAAGGTCGCGTAGGACGTCAAGAATGGCCACACAGGTTTCTGCCGGCCTGAAGCTGTTAGGGTCGCTGACGACAAAGCGCACGCCGCTGACGAGCGCGCCTTTGTTGTCGCCGGTCATCAGGTGGTAGGGGTGAGGGTGCCATTGTGTGCCGGATACGTTACGTTCTTCGAGCGCAGCGGAGATGGCGATGCCGTCCATCCACGGCGCGCCGATCAGTTGAAACGGCAGTCCGGTGCAGCGGCCATGGTCAATGGCGGGAAGTGCTTCACCGAAGACCGTGCTGGGGTAGCAGGTGGCGGACTCCCAGGAAACGATGCCGGGGGAGGGCGGAATCCAGGGTGCGGGCATGCAGCCGCGATTCGGGTTTCGGGTGTAGCCCTGCATGGGGGCGACGTGCAATGTCACGTCCAGCGACAGCGCGTCTACGATCCAGCGCGCCGCTTCGCCTGGCGTCATGCCGTAGATGAAAGGCATTGGCATGCTTGCCACAAAGCTCGCCAAGTCGGGATTCAGCATGGGGCCGTCGATCGTGTTTGGAAAAGGAATGGGGCGATCAGCGACAATGACGGTTTTGCCGAATTCCGCGGCACATTCGAGCACTAGGCGCAGTGTCGAGACGTAGGTGTAGCAGCGTACGCCTAGGTCTTGAAGGTCGACGACGATGGTGTCGATGTCGGCCAGCATCGCGGCGGAGGGCTTGCGCGTTTTTCCGTACAACGAGTGGACCGGGATGCCCAGGGTTGGGTGTTGGCGATTCTTAACGTGTTCGCCTGCCGTGGCGTTGCCGAAGTAGCCGTGTTCTGGGCCCATGAGGTTGACCAGTGTGCATTCCTGCTGCGCATGAAGGCGTTGTGCGGTTGAGCGGCCAAGGGAGTCAACGGCGGCCATGTGGCTGATCAAGCCGACGCATTTTCCGGCGATCCAATCGATGTGCGTGGTTAGCAGGGCGTGGATGCCGGGTTGGACATCGGCAACGAAGGGCCTCATGAGCTGGCCGTGAGCCTGGCGTCAACGTCGTCGAGGCGCGTGCGAAGCAATTGGTAGCGCGGGCTGTTGCTTATCGACGGTGTTGGGTTCTGCTTTACCCAAGCGTCAAATTTGGTCTTTTCGGATTTGTAGGCCTCGCCGATGCGAACATCTTCGCCTTTGAGGGCGCGCAGCTCGTCTTCCGCACCCACATGGCCGTTGCCGGTTCCGGAGTCGCGTGCCGCCTGAAGGGATTTTACTTTCTTCCAATAGTGGACGTAGTCTGCTTTCGCGGCCTGGTATTTTCCGTAGTGCGGATTATTTTTTCGATGCGCCTTTTCGGCATCGGATTCGAGCTTTTTGATGTCGGCCAGCGTTGTCGCTTTTTCGACAAGCGTGTTTTGGATGGGAAGTGGAATGTCTTCAGGGTTTCCGCCGAACTGCATGACGTCGTCCATGAAGACCAAAAAGCGGAGGGTGGGTGAGGATGTTGAGGCGCACCGGAGGCATGCGCCAAGACTGGTTTTCTTTTTTTCAAAAATCAGGAGGGCCGTACCGGCCGCGATGCGTGCTCGCGGTTTACCTTTGTCCGTGAAAGAGCGTGCTTCGTGTGTTGTCGCGAGACCCCAGTTTGGGCCGTCCACCGATGGCGTTGGCAGGGTAAAGGCTGGTTCCGGTACGGTCGGGCTGGGGGTGCTTTGCTGTGCGGCGGGGGTTGGCCGTGGTTCGACCTGAAGGCTGACGTCCTGGCGTTGGCGAAAAATAAGTTTGTCGCCGAGTAGGTTTGCAAAGCTTTTCAGCGCGCTGACCTTGTCGATGGCCGCATCCATGGCTGCCATCGCGGGGGTGCTGGCGGAGATTTGGACGAACTGTGCG
>JAPKCZ010000263.1 GCA_028822745.1 Kiritimatiellia bacterium
CTTCGTTCTCGACGGGCTGCACCGGGAGCCGATATTTTACAACGAGCCGGCTAGCTATTTCGGAACCCTGTCGGCTCGCAAGCGCATGCCAAATATGTGGACCGACGTCGCACGCGGTATTGCCCTGGTCGGTTCCGACGACGGCGACCTCTCGGATATCGTGCCCAGGCTGCCGGGGATGAAGCGAAAAAGCGACGTTTCCCAGAATGGCGCTTATCCGATGCTCGTATGGTATCTGTACCAGTGCTACGGCGATAAACGCCTAATCGAACAGCATTGCGACAGGGTCAAGGCCTGGGTCGACTTCATCGGACGGGCGTTGGCCGAGGATAATCACATCGTCACCAAAGGTTGGCTCGGCGAACACATGCTGCCCGGCCGTGAAATCGGACAATGGGAATTCATCAGCAAGGAAACGCCCAAGGATTTCATCTGGACCTGTTTCTATTACCACAACACACGGACGCTGGCGAACATGTGCCGGGTGCTGGGACAGAAAGAGGAAGAGCAACGTTACGCGACGCTGGCGCAAGAGATCCGGGCCGTGATCAACAAGACGTGGCTCGATTCCAAGACGGGTCACTACGCAACCCAGTCGCAAACGTCGGAGATTATCGCGCTTGCTCTCAATATCGTGCCCCCGAAGCACAAGCAGCAGCTCATCGAGAACATCGCCCAAACCATCACGGAGGCCGATGACGGCAAGTTGCGAGTCGGGCACATTGGCCTGCCCGGCTTCATGGAGTCGCTGGTCGAGAACGGTCTTGGCCAAGTCGTGTACGACGCGGTCAATCATACCGAGTTTCCCGGCTGGGGATACATGGTCGACCAGGGCGCAACCACGGTGTGGGAAGGCTGGAGTCTCGTCGCCAAGGTGAAAGAATGGGATAATAACCTCTATCACGCAGAAGAGAGCATGACCATGCTGGCCGGCGTCGGCAGGCTCTTCTATGAGAGTATCGCCGGTATTCAAGAACCGCCGTTCTATGGAACCGCCAAATTCGGGTTCGGATACCGCCGGTTCAATATCAAGCCCCATCCACTGGGAGACCTGAAGCACGCCGAGGCTTCGATCAAGACCGTCAGGGGAATCATCTCGTCGAGCTGGAAGCGGACGACGCATTCGTTCGTGCTGGAGATCGAGATACCCGTGGGCTCGACGGCCCACGTGAGTGTGCCCACGCTGGGCCTGAACGCGTTTGCAATTACCGAGAGCGGCCAATCCGTTTGGCAGAACGATTCCTATATCAATGCTGTCGCGGGGATCGCCGACGCCCGCCGGGACGCCGACTGGGTCGCCTTCGACGTCGGTTCTGGAAGCTACTGCTTTGAACTGACGGGAAAATGACGCGGCGCAAGGAAATCGCAGGAGGGGGTCAGAGGGTTGAAAAACACAGGAGAACGGTCTTTTGCTTGTAACACGCTGATGGACAGAATGTTCCCTGTTTTCTGCCCAGGGCGTTGCCCTCGTTATACCTCATATCTTTGAGTGGGCAGTTGAGCGCGCTAACCTTGGTGGAAGATGAATACTATTTACGACGGCGATGTGGTATTCACGGACGACTAATATTGTTCACAGATATGGAGACCCGATGACATCAAAAGAGAGAGTCCTCACGACGTTTGCCAATCAAGAAGCTTATCAGGTGCCCATACGCGGGGGGATGACGATGAAGCTTGATGGGAAGTGGGTGGTGCGGAAAGAGGGTAAGGGCGATGCGATTCCGGCGCGGGTGCCGGGGGATGTGTATGCGGATTTGCTGCGCGCGAAGGAAATAGAGGATCCTTTCTATCGCGAGAACGAGAGCGATTTGCAGTGGATAGGGGCGACGACCTGGGTCTATGAGCGCGAGTTCAAGGTGTCGGCAGCATTGCTCAAGGAAGAGCGTGTGCTCCTTCAATGCGACGGGCTGGACACGTTTGCAACCGTGCGGGTCAATGGCAAGAAGGTCGCGACCACCGACAACATGTTTCGCGAGTACGAGTGGGATGTGAAAGACCTGCTTACGCCGGGCAAGAACAGCATCAGCGTGCGACTGGACTCGGTGATTCCCTACACGGAGCGTTGTCAGAAGCAACGTACGATTGCCTGTTGGGGTGTCGGCGGTATGTCGGCCGCGCATTATGGATGGGTTCGCAAGGAACAATGCAATTTCGGTTGGGATTGGGGCCCCTCTCTTGTCACATGCGGCATCTGGCGCAGCATTCGCGTTGTGGGTTATTCCACTGCGCGCCTATCGGATGTCCGGATTGATCAGGCGCATAGGGCAGGCGCCGTGACATTGTCAGTGGCGGTTGCTGCGGAGGCGCGGTCTCGAAAAGCGCTCTCCGCGCGGGTGACGGCATCGTTCAAGGGCAAGGTTGTTGTCGAGAAGACGGCCACACTCAGCGGCCGCAGTGCGCAACTGAAGTTGGCGATTGAAGATCCCAAGCTGTGGTGGCCGAACGGCATGGGCGATCAGCCGCTGTATGACGTGCAGGTTAAGCTCTTGGCTGGCGCCGACACTGTCCTCGACTCATCCACCAAGCGCATTGGCCTGCGCACACTGCAACTTGATCGGCACAAGGATGAGTGGGGCGAGTCGTTCCAGTTTGTTGCGAACGGCGTGCCGTTCTTCTCCAAGGGCGCCAACTGGATCCCGGCCGATGCGATCCTGGCACGAATGACCCCGAAAGCCTATCGCTCGTTGCTGGAGAGCGCCGTTGACGCCAACATGAACATGCTGCGTGTGTGGGGTGGGGGGATCTACGAGGACGACCTGTTCTACGAGCTATGCGACGAATTGGGGATCTGCGTCTGGCAGGATTTCATGTTCGCTTGCTCGGCGTATCCTTTGTTCGACAAGTCCTTCATGAAGAACGTGGAGGCCGAGGCGCGGGACAACATCCGGCGACTGCGGCATCACCCGTGTATCGCGCTCTGGTGCGGAAACAACGAGCTTGAGCAGGGCATTGTCGGTGACACGTGGACAGACCATTGCATGAGCTGGAAGGATTACGGGAAGTTGTTCGATAAGCTGTTGCCGGAATTGGTGGCCGAACTGCATCCGGGCAGTGACTACTGGCCCGGGAGCCCGCATTCACCGCACGGGAACCGTCGCGAGCACAGCAACCCGACATGTGGTGACGCGCATCTGTGGGACGTTTGGCACGGCAAAAAGCCGTTCGAGTGGTACCGCACCTGTGAGCACCGGTTCAACAGCGAGTTCGGGTTCCAGTCATTTCCTGAGCCGAAGACCGTGCGCGGCTATACGCTCGCGCAGGATCGCAATGTGACGTCGCACGTGATGGAGCACCACCAACGGTCGGACATCGGCAACACGACGATCATGCAATATATGCTGGATTGGTTCAGGCTGCCGACGGACTTCGAGATGACGCTGTGGGCATCGCAGATCCTGCAAGGCATGGCGATCAAGTATGCGTGTGAGCATTGGCGGCGCAGCATGCCGCGCGGGATGGGCACGTTGTACTGGCAACTCAATGACTGTTGGCCAGTCGCGAGCTGGAGTTCCATCGACTATCACGGTCGGTGGAAAGCGTTGCATTATATGGCGCGCAACTTCTTCGCACCAGTGCTCGTGAGCGGCCTGGAGGATGTTGAGAAGGGCACTGTTGAAGTGCACGTCACCAGCGACCTGCAGACGTCGATGACCGGCAAGCTGAGTTGGGTCGTGACTAACGTGGCCGGTAAGCGGTTGGGCTCGGGAACGAAGAACGTCAGGACTCCGGTCAATGGTAACCGCAAGGTTGAGACACTGAGATTGGCGGACCTGATCGCGACGCATGGCGAGCGCGACCTACTGGTCTGGCTCGAGCTGTCTGTGAAAGGCCAGAAGACGTCGACCAACCTGGTAACGTTCGCACGGCCCAAGCATCTGGAGTTGGCGGCGAAGCCCGGAATCACGGCGCAAGTCTCGGCCCGGAAGGACGGCAGTTTCAGCGTGGCCCTGAAGACGCAACGCCCTGCGATGTGGGTATGGCTGGAGGTCGATGGCGTGGATGCGCGATGCTCCGACAACTTCTTCCATCTCAAGCCGGGCAGGGCCATTGCCATTGCCGTCGTCCCAGCCCGGAAACTGACCGCAAGTGCGCTTCGCGAACGGTTGAAGATACAGAGCTTGGTCAATACGTACGAGTAAAGGGAGGCGTTCGGGTCGGGTCTGAATGGCTCT
>JAPKCZ010000264.1 GCA_028822745.1 Kiritimatiellia bacterium
GGGTCATGGAGCGACGTGATGGCAGTTCGGTGAGTTCATCGATGTGGGCGCTATGGCGTAGGCACTCAACGATGGCGACCAGTAGCGTGACGGCTGCGGCTGAAATCATAATACTGAACACGACCGCGTGGTCAATGGTGCCCCAAAATGCCCCGTAGGCATTCAAGGCACCCATCATGAAAAGTATCGAGCATGCCAGTATCGGGCCCAACCATGGACTTTCACGTGGATTGCGTATCAATAATACCAGTACAGATGTTCCGACGAGTAAGGTGTTGAGGACGGGGATGAATAGCGATTCGGAGACGGGACGGAAAATCAACATGCTTGTGGTTGATAGCTGCTCCGCAAAGTCCGCGATGCGCGGTAGAAAGACAACGCAGGGTATGAACGACAGGGTGATAAGGAGCCTTGCTAGACCATATTTGTTGACGAGTCCTTGTTCGTTTGCATGGAAGAACGAGGGGATCAGAATACACAGGTAGAGTAGGGCGACAAAGACGGTTGCGTACCCCTTTTGCGAGAGCATGCTTGCGTCCATTTCGCCGCTCATGGAAAGCGTGACTGCGATGAGGAATAGGCTAATGAAAGTGACGCGCGTCTGTCGATATACGGCCCCAAGTAAACCGGCAACAATCAACAACAGAATTGGCAAGGCCGTCAGTCCGGGGGGCGTGCCTTCAATGTGTACGTAGCGATTGAGGGTGACGCTCATTATAATGCCAAGCAAAAGGGGGGCGGGTAAAGCCAGAAGCGTCACCGGTGGTGCAAATTTCAGCATTTCGTCCATTTCGCCATTGCGAATGCGTACGTGAACAGTATTCGCCGGGTCCGCGACTGTCATAAAGAGCTTTTTAACCGGATGCATGCTGAGCTAGTCTAGCTGGCCGAATGTCAGGGCGCAAGGGTGACTACCGATAGGCGGATGATAGTGTTTACCTGTTCTTCGCACTGTGATAAACCTGCTCTGTCGTGAACGACGTCTACGATGGATGGGAGAAGTTTGGTTATGAAAAGTTCATTTGAACTGGCGATGGAGAAGTTGGGCGGGGCAACCTCGTATACCCCGCAGCAGATGGATGCTTTCGCAGAGATTGATCGGCGTTACGCCGCGAAACGAGCCGAACTCAATCTGTCTACAGAGGACCGCGTTCGAAGTGCCGAGGCCATTGGTAGTACGACCGACGATATTCGAGAGCAGCTTAGCAGGGAGCTTACCAAGCTTGCCGAGAAAGAAGCAGCTGATAAAGCCGCTGTTCGCGATAGCTAGGCATTTTTAGACCTGACTATTTGGCGTCAAAACATTGATCAAATAGAACCTGCATATCGGCCCAGGATGCATCGTCTGCCGATTTACTGTAGGCGAGGGGTAGTTCGAATTTCTTGCCAAACGCATCCGCGTCCGGATTGGTGAAGCTGTGCTTCGCACCGGCATATGACTTGAACTGCATGTCTGCGCCGACATCCTTCATTTCAGCGGTAAAGGATGCAATCGCATCTTTCGAAACAAACGGGTCGTCGGCACCATTGCAAACAAGGATGCGGGCTTTAATCGCCCCTGGCTTGGCTTTCACCTTGGCGCCCAGTGATCCATGGAAGCTGACCACGGCGTCAAGGTCTACGCCCATGCGTGCCATATTTAAGACCACACTCCCGCCGAAACAGTAGCCGATTGCTGCGCTGCGCGACGCATCAGTGGTCTCGTGCGCCTGTAGAAGCGCTAAGGCTGCCCTGAAGCGCGCCTCGGCCAATTCGATGTTTTCGGAAAGTGCTCCGGCAAACTCTCCTGCCGTGTCTGGGTGATCTGCTTGTTTTCCATCGCCGTACATGTCCACCGCCAAAGCGGTGTAGCCGAGCTGCGCTAACTGGTCTGCGCGCTTGCGCGCATAGGCATTGTGGCCCCACCATTCATGAACGACGAGGACACCCGGACGTGGACCCGCGACACTATCGTCGTACGCAAGGTATCCTTTAAGAACGATGTTGCTTTCGCTTCCATAAGAGACTTCCTAGGTCCTGAGCGCTGCTGAAAGGGCGTTCGTCATTGTGAACGTGGCGAGGCAAAAAACGATGATGTGTATCATGAGGTTCTGCTGCCTTGTCGTAGGTGAATGAAATGCTATTTTAGCGTTGGATTGAGGCGGCGCACGGTTCCTTGGACGTCGGTGATGTACCACGCGTCTTTGGTGACGGTCACGGCGGCATAGGTGGCCATGGTGGTGACCAGCACACTGATCAGAGTCAGCGGTAGCAGTATGGTAGGAACCAGCCCAATAACATGTGGTATCTCAATCATTGTTGGTGAATCTCACTGTTCCGTTAAGCCCGTCGACCCAGACGGAATCGCCGTCTTTGTAGTGGCGATGGCAATGGGCAATTTGGCTCACTGCAGGAATGCCCATTTCGCGAGCAACGATGGCACAGTGCGACAGAACGCCTCCCTTTTCAACCACAATGCCGCGGACTTCAGCGAACAACGGCGTCCATCCCGGATCTGTAGATTCTGTGACAAGAATCACGTCGTTGGGCCAGCTTGCGATGTCGACGTCGCTTGGGTCGCCGGTCACAACGCGAACGACGCCTTGTGCAAGGCCGGGTGACAGCGCAACGCCCTGCTGTGTTGTTTCGGCGTCCAACTCAGGAACATCGAGCAGCGTATCCAGAGTTTCCAAAGAGAGGACATCCGGGAGGGATACAATACTGAATATCGTTTGTTCGGCAGTTTGTGTGTCGATGGTTGATCGCGTGGTCGGCTGCCTTAAACCTTCCAGCCCAGATTTAAGGATGTCGTCGATTGATAAATGGAAAATGGAATCGCCCAGTTCGCTGTGCTCCCCAAGGGAAAGGAGCTGGTGACGGATGTTTTGAAACGAACGCATCAAGCTCATTTTCCAAGCCTCGCGTAGTTCTAGCATGTCCCGCAGGAGGATCCACTCCTGCTCGATGAGTGTCTTTCGAAATGAGGTGATGGCCGCAATTTGATCGTCGACACTTTCGTTGGATGCTTTCGTCTCGCGCGTTTGACCTTTGGAGGTGCCGAAGAGCCGCTCTGTTCGTTCACTCCAACGTGGTCTGGCGAGGTCGAGTTCGCCCGGACCGCGATGTCCATAGGCGGCAATAAATGCGTCACGCTCTTCAGGGCGCGCAATGGCAGACTGCAAGGCCTGTTGCATTTGCATGGTCTCTGTATGTAGGCCAACAGCCATCCATTCTTGAAGCTTCGAAGACGCCTTGTCACTCCCGTACACTTTTGCCAGATGGGTTTCGAGTGTTTTGCTGGTTGATTGAATTAGCATGATCAACGTCAGCGCCCATTTGAAGTCGTGGGTCGTGACCTGAGTGTAGTGATGACGCAAATTTTCAAATGTGTCTGTAGGCGTTGCAGCGCTCTGAGGTGATTGTCCTTTGATCGAATCTCTATGTTCCTCCAACGACGCGCGACAGGTTGTTAGCAATGCTCCGCGCGATGAGGACATTCTCCCTGTGACGCGAAACATCGTCGCCAAGGCCAATGGCAAATTTAGCACGGTTTTAAGGGATAGGTTACGCCCATCGAACTTAAGGTTGGGTTCAGGCGTTGCAATCATGCGGCAAGGGATGGGGCCATAAAAGCACGACATCAGTCGCGCAAGGTTTACAAATGGCCTACCACATACCCGATCAATTAAACTTCCTGTGCCGGGCGGACACCCGCGGTAGCCCAGTTCACGCAAGGCACTGTCAAAGGCATGTCCATCCGAAAAGGCTTTCTCCCACAGACTGCAGCCTGCGCTGCTGGCTTGACCGGGCCATTCGGAAAAGGGCTGTCCGTCCCATGACGTGCCAGCTGGATGTGTCTCTCTGAGTGTATCGAAATGGCGTCGCAGTGAATCTTCAAGGTCCACGCTTTGCGTTGTGATAGGGCGACACTGCAGAATGTGGATTAGGCCCTCCTGGTCGATGGCCCATTCCATGTCTAAGGGGTAATTAAGAAATTCTGCCGCGCGCGTCGCGCTTTCAAGGACAGCCTTGAACGGCACAAATTCAGGTTTCGCAATGTCACCTTCTGTCAGATGCTTCGGGGTGACGCGTCCAGAGACGAGGTCTTCACCGAGACCCTCGATATATTCGATCAGCCAAGTTTCTTCATGACGGCGAGGATCATGCGAAAAGAACACGCCGGCAT
>JAPKCZ010000265.1 GCA_028822745.1 Kiritimatiellia bacterium
GGATGGACATGGATATAGGGGGCTTTCGGTAGACCGTCAGGTAATCGCGCCAAGCGGATTCAATGTTCTTCATCTCGGCAAATGTCATGGTTTTCTTTGACTTTTCCTTCACCGCATTGACGGCGGGTATCAGCATGCCAACGAGAACCAAAATAATAGCCATTGTGACCAAGAGTTCGATCAGTGTGAAAGCCTGACGATTACGTTTAAAACGGTGCTTCATGATTCTATTTTCCAGAGTGAATATCATCTTCGGTAAAGGGCGATCCAGGCCAATTGCCCAGCTCAGGTCCCGTTGAATAAAGCTCAACCGCTGTTGTCGACAGGACGCTATAGCGGTAGGGGTTTAGCCAAGGATCCAAAACCTCGAAGGCCGCGGCCGTCGTGCCATTCGTCAAAAAGCCTTGCTGAAGTCGCGTTCGTATCGTGTAAAGGTCTGCGGGATAGTGTCCCTGGCCGAGTTGATAGTTCAGGATCGCCTTGTGGAGCTCTTCGATCTCTGCTCGGGCATGGGCGCGTTTCGCTGCAAAGCGCGCGTAGCGGATTACGCCGATCAATAAACCGGCAAGAACCGAGATAATCATGATGACGGTAAGCAGTTCGATAAGTGTAAAGCCGCTACGAAGTCGTGTTTTCGATACGTCTGTTGCGCGTGATTCCATGAGTGTAAACCTTTTTTGTTTGTCCACTTCAACAGTACAATATCGATGCCTCTGGGTCAATTCTGCATCGGTGTGTTGTGCGCGCACATACTTTGAGAATATCGAATTGCGTTGCCTGTTGGCCTTCTTTTCGTACATTCTAGCGCCTCTTTTGAAGCCAATATCTGGATGCCAATATGAATGACCAAACAGCTCTCGAACCTGAGGATGCACTCGCCAAGCATTTTATCGCACAGCGCATTGACGCAGACATAGCCTCCGACCGTTTTGGTGGACGCGTGGTGACACGCTTTCCGCCTGAGCCGAACGGGTACTTGCACTTGGGCCATGCCAAAGCCATCTGTCTCGACTTCGGGATGGCCGAAACGTATGGCGGTCAGTGTCATTTGCGGTTCGATGACACCAATCCGGAAGCGGAGGATGTGGAGTTCGTCGAGTCGATTCAGGAGGACCTGCGTTGGCTCGGTTTCGACTGGGGTGAGCATCTGTTCTTCGCCTCGGACTACTATGAGGCGTTGTACAACTTTGCTCGCCAATTGATCGCGGCTGATAAGGCTTATGTCTGCACCTTGGATGTTGAGGCATTCAAGGCCTATCGCGGTGAGCCGACACGTCCTGGCAAAGAAAGCCCGTGCCGGAATCGACCTGTTGCTGAGAGTCTCGACCTTTTCGCTCGAATGCGTGCGGGTGAGTTTTCGGACGGCGAGTATGTCGTTAGGGCCAAAATTGACATGGCCTCACCCAATTTACACATGCGTGACCCCGTCATTTACCGAATCAAGCACCTGCGTCATCATCGCACGGGCGACACGTGGTGTGTTTATCCAATGTATGATTTTACGCACTGCATTTCCGATTCGCTCGAAAAGGTGACGCATTCACTCTGCACATTGGAGTTCGAAGTCCATCGCCCACTCTATGAGTGGGTTCTTGAACAGCTCGACGTCTATGCCCCGCAGCAAATTGAATTCTCTCCTCTGAACCTCAGCTATACGGTCATGAGTAAGCGTATCCTGAGGTCGCTTATTCAAAAGGGGCACGTCTCCGGTTGGGACGATCCACGCTTGCCAACCCTGGGCGGAATGCGCCGTCGCGGTTACACGCCAGCGTCCATTCGAAATTTCTGCGACGAAATCGGCGTCACGAAGTATGAGGGGCTAACGCGTATCGATCTGCTTGAGCATAGTGTTCGTAATGATCTTAACAAGAGTGCTCAACGCCGTATGGCCGTGTTGGATCCATTAAAGGTCGTCATTGAGAACTACCCCGAAGGGGAAGTGGAAACGTTTTCCGTTGGCAACAACCCAGAAGACCCAACAGCCGGAAAGCGTGAGGTGCCGTTTGGGCGTGAGCTGTATATAGAGCGAGCCGACTTCATGGAAGATCCGCCTAAGAAATTTTTCCGCCTTGCCCCAGGTCGCGAAGTTCGTCTACGCGGCGCGTGCTTCATCACGTGTAACGAGGTCGTTAAGAACGACGATGGCGATATCGTTGAACTACGCTGCAGTTTTGATCCGGAGTCGCGCGGGGGATCCGCGCCAGATGGTCGACGGGTCAAGGCCACGCTGCACTGGGTGGCCTGCGCGCAGGCCGTGGAATTAGAGATCCGCTTGTACGACCGCCTGCTCTTGATCGAAGACGCTTCTTCGTTGAGCATCGAAACCGTGGACGAACACTTAAATCCGGATTCACTTAAAACGATTACGGGCTACGCTGAACCCAGCGTGGCGCTGACGCAGGCGGGCGAAACACTCCAGTTCGAACGTGTGGGCTACTTCTGCGCGGACGAAAAGGATCACCGCTCGGAAGCACCTGTTTTCAACCGGACCGCAACGCTGCGGGACACGTGGGCCAAAATGGCCAAGGTCCCGAAAAAGACGGGTTAACCCTTTTGGGGGAGCGTTGGGATACCTTCGGCTTGTGTTGGCCGAGGTTTACAGACTGACCCATGCGCCATCTCGCGCAGAACTTTCAACGGCGGCTTTGACGAATTGCATGCCCGCGAGTCCTTCTTTTGCACCTGGGTGCTCAAACGGCGCGGGGCACGTTTCGCCGCGCCTAATGCGAATGTGACGTTCCATCGTGCAATGCAGGTTTCCAAGTGCTTCAAAGAAGTCTTCGTTATGGCCGGCGGGTACACGTAAGTAGGAGGCGATAGAGTCAGGGAAGAACGTGAAGTTCGCGCCAATGAAATACGTCTCGTCGTGCTCACCCCGTTTGACGAGTAGCTTTTCGGATTCCTCCTGCTGCCATTCTAGAGACCCTTTTGAGCCGTAAATTCGAAACCCGCTGTCGTTGCGGTAGCCGATTGCAATTTGCGTGGCCGTGATGATGGCGGTGCCGCCGTTTTCCAATTCGCCAATGACGTTGAAATCATCGTCAAGGGAACGACCTTCAACAAAGGCGTTTAGGCGGGCGGATACACGCTTGAGGCCTAGGCCTGTTACCCACGTGGCTGCGATGAATGCATGCGTGCCAATATCGCCGCCGCAGTTCGATATACCCGTTTTTGAGGGGTCGGTACGCCAGGCGGCCTGTTGCTGGCCATCCGCCTCAAGGTCCGTGGCTAACCAGCCTTGATTGTACCAGGCTTCAACCTTGCGGATTTCGCCAATATCGCCGCGGCGAATCATTTCTTTCGCCAACATCATCATTGGGTGTCCGGTGTAAGTGTGCGCCAGCACAAAGGGAACCTGTGATGCCTGAACGGCTTCAGCCAATATCTCTGCTTCATCGACCGTCAATGTGATTGGTTTCTCGCAAAGCACTGGAAGGCCGGCCTTAATGCACGCCAGCGCCGGTGCGAAATGCGCATGATTCGGCGTCGCAATAACGGCGTAATCCAATTGGAGGTCGCCATTTTTCCAAGCGTCGATCATGGATTGGTAATCGGGGTAGCCTTGAATGCCCCATTGTGCAGCGGCATCCATGGAGCCTTGTGCGCTGCTACGCAATGCGCCCGCCACCACTTCGCGCGTTCCGTCAATGCAGACCGCTCGCAGATGTACCTTGCCAAAAAATGCCCCTTCGCCTCCGCCGCCAATCATTGCTACTTTAAGTTTTTGCATGCTCGTAACCCTTTTGCTCGTGTTTTGAAATTCAACTCAACGCTTCTCAATGATGGCGGTCAAAGTCAAGATTGATCTGATGTTGCGATACCGTTGTTAATCGTCGGATGCCTGCCTGCGTGTTGTATTGGGCGTTGATTCCGTAGGTCTTCAAGGGCTAGTCTGGGTCGGATTTGTTTTTTTGCCGCTGGAGTCATGGATGTCTCGTCAACCGTATAGTCGCTTTTTGCCACTCATTGTTACGCTTGTCGGCATGATCGGCGTTGGGCTGTTTTTCTTTATACCACGCGACAGGACGGCGCCTGCACGGCAGACACAACCGTCGCGTTCTGTTCCAGAGACGCCCACGGAAGCACGTATCCCGGATGGGGGAATCGTCCTGCGGGCTGACGTTCGTGCCATTCCGGGCGTGGAACCGACGCGCTTTCTGAAAT
>JAPKCZ010000266.1 GCA_028822745.1 Kiritimatiellia bacterium
TGACAGCAATGCTGATGCAGAATGTGCCAAGAATCGCGACAATGTAGGTCTGGGCACCGCAGGCGATGCCTATGCCAAGCGCCGCAAAGAGGAAAATCATGTCACGCGTGTCACGAATTGGCGTGCGGAAGCGGACGATGGCCAGTGTCCCTAGAATCCCGAGGCCGCGCGCCAGATTGTTGCCGATGGCCATAATCAGCATGGCCACGATCATGCCGCCCAGCACTTGTGCATGCACAAATGAGCGGGAGTAGGAGAGGCCCTGGAAGGTCCAGCGGTAAACGGTGGCAATGACGGAGCAAAGGATGTAGGCCATTACCATGGCGCAAACCACTTCTGCGCCGCTGACGCCCTTGGCCGAATTGAATGTGGTTAGTAGTTGGTCCATGGAATCAGTTTTTGCCCTACCTCATTGAACTCAATATTGATGCTTAAACAGCTCAGTAGAATACATGGGCAAGTCGGGGGTGCCTCTGAATATTGACTCAGCCCAAATCGCGTTAGAGTATTTGCAGTTTCCGCATCGTACAAGGTCAAAGTGCATGACGAGATCAATCATCCAACGCGGGGTGTCGCTCAGGGTTTTGAGTTCGAGGATGACGCCAGAGTAATCGTAGAGGTGGTTTTGCTCAAGGGACGAGTCCAAAATGATCCACCGGCTGCCGCGTCCCCATGAATCCCAGTCGTAAGCGGGCTGATAGACGAGCTTGGTGTCAAAGCTGACGCGCGCATAGCTGTCAATGCGGCTGAAGTAGGATTCACGCACATAACGAAGCCATACCGTGGGTACGGCGCCCAGTTGCCGCGTCAAGCGTGCGAAATCAAGAAAGCCTTCTTCTTCTTTGGTGGATCGAAAGTCGAGCTTTACGTCTTTGTCGTAGAGCAGGTCGCGTTGCCATGCTTCAAAGGGGATAGACGTGCGCGATTTGACGATGGTCTGATTGATTTTACGTTTTACTTCGAGAAAGACTTTGCTTGTTCCGGGCTCGCCGTAGGTGCGTACGCGTAATTTGAAGCGATTTATTGACTCGTGGTACTTGGCGTAGTGCAGCGCCAGATCAGGGGAGTCGAGCTGCAGGGTGTTGATGGTGTATTGGGGTGGGCTGCCCTTGCCGTTCGCATCCGGTGCGCAGAATGGCCTGATAAACTCCCTTACTTCAGGAAGAATGTCGATGGGCACAATGTATTTGGCTTCGTGACGATCCAACTGAACGTCGAACGTCGCCCGTTTTCCGGTTCCTTTGAAAAGCTCGAGTCGCTTCTTTTTGGTTGATTCTTTTAGGGAACGCTGAAATGTGTCGGAGATCTTCTGATCGCCTGCGGGGTCGGGGCTGCGCACGGCCTCTGTCGTGTCCATACGATCAAGCGGGTTTGCGTCGGCGGCGTGCCCGGGAAACGCAAACCGGGGAGGGCGTTCGCCTGCCGGAACCGGATCATCTGGGAGCGCGTTCTCTTCTGGTGTATTGGGCGAATCTGTCATGCGTGGTTAGCGCGTGGCCCCTTCCTTGGGAGGTGGATTCTTGATGATTTCAAGCTGCGCTTCATAGATCGTGATTGCATCCGCTTGACGCGTGGAGCGATCAGCGTCGCGTTCATCATTGCGAAATTTTTCGGTCGTCAGACGTTCTTTGCGCCGTTCCTTGAGGCGTTTCTGAGACGCCTTGTAGGAAGCGCTTTGTACGTTTCTTCCACTGGTCTTTCCCGTCTGGTTCTGGCTATCAAGACGCCGTGTATCGCGTCGCTCTTCGGCCTTCTTGCGTTCTGCTTCCCTCTTGTCGGCCTGAATGTTGAGCTTCTCGGCGTAATTTTCGGCTTCGTCACGTTCTCGATAGGTGCGACCGGCTTTGGTGACGCGTCGTGTTTTGATCAACGACGCCGGGAACCGACCCTCCTTGTCTGCGTCCCTGTCCCAGGCCTTGCCTGCCATCATTCGGGCGCGCGTTGCCATGAAGCCTTCTTTGCGCAGTTCCTTCTCCCGAGCGCGGAAATCTTTTTCGGTCATAACGGCGGTTGTTACTGATCCGTCGAAATTCGATTCGCGTGCAACCACGTACTTGTCTTTGAGCTGGGCGCTTGCTGATCCAGCACAGATCACGAGTAATGCTGCCAATAAGAGCTGTCGTTTCACGTCTCGTTTCCTTATTTTCCGTTACGGATCATTTTACAAGGTGAACTGCCCTTGTCCCCTAGCAGAATACTAATCCTGAACGTGGCGTATCTCAAGGGGGAATTACGGATGATCATGCACGAGACAGGAACTTGCCCGTGCTGGTATCAATGCGTACCGTTTCGCCTGTGCATAGATATTCTGGCACTTGAACAATAAATCCGGTGCTCAGCGTCGCGGGTTTTGTGCGCGATGTGGCGGATGCCCCTTTGATCGATGGGCCGGTCTCGCTGATTTCAAGTTCGACGACAGCCGGAACTTCGAAGGCCACGTCCTCAAAGGCTTCATCGCCTTTGCAACTCCGGTCTTCTTTCTGCTTGGTGACGACGTTTCGAAAACGCAGTTTGTAGATGCTGGCACCGCCCCGCGCTGAGGGCGTCTGAATCATGACGGCTTCGAGGATACATGGGGCACCATTCAGGTTCACGATGTTGCCGCGTTTGAGGTCGGATGCTTTGGTCATGTGCTGTCTCTCCGTTAAGGGGTCTGATCACGGGATCGTTCGAGATCCACTAATATGAAAGGGCGTCATCGTCGCGTTTCGAGTCGAGAGGGCTTACACAATGGTGGCCCGATCGTCAAGGTGCAGAAGGGGTAGGGGCGCCTGCGGGTGACTCGATCGGAAGACATAAAGTGAACGTTGTGCCGCTACCTGGCGTTGAGACCACATCAATATTTCCGCCATGTTCGACAATGATCTTTTTCACGACCGCGAGTCCGATGCCGGACCCTTTTGAGCCCTTTGTGCTGTAGAGAACGTCAAAAATACGCCCTTGGTCACTTTCGGGAATGCCTGCGCCAGTCCCGCGACGACTTCGCCAATGACCGCGAGACGATTTTTCTGTCGTGCTTCAGTCTCGAGGCGGGATTTGCGCAGGTAGAGCGCCAGGACGTTGGCCATGGTGGCGGCGATGCGTAGTTCGAGTTCGCTGAACGTGTCGCCCGCGCCACGGCGCACGATGAACAGTACGCCGAACGGTTCGTCGTCGATCATCAGCGGGGAACAAATGGCGGAGGTGATGCGTTGCAGGACGATACTCTTGCCGGGGTCAAAGCGCTCGTCGTTTAGCGGGTCGGTCGTGAGGATGGATGCGTTCTGGCGCAGTGCCAGCTGAATAATGCTCTGGCTGACGGTGACTTGTCGCCAATGCTCCTCTGAACGGGCACTGCTGCGGACTTCCCAGTCGCCGTCATCACCCGTGGACTCAATATAGCAAACACCATCGGCTTTCAAGAGGTCTTGAACGCGCTGCACGAGCGTGTCGATAATCGAACGGTCGTCCTCGCCCGTGGCGATGACCTGGCAAACGTCACAGACTTAGCGCAAGACCGTATTTTCGCGTTCCAGGTTAACGATCGGCTGCGCGCCGGCATGCAGGGCCAGTAGGCTGGCGTCCGTCTGGGGCAGGCTTAAAATGACGTGTGACGGGCTGTCATTCACGGTCAACTTGGGCGGCGCCTTGTGTGGATCACGCCGCGTGCCTGTGTCGAGCATGAGCATGGTCGTGCGGCCTGCCTTGATGACATCGCCATCCGTCAAAATTGACGCATCGAGGGGCGCGTCGTTGAGCAAGGTGCCATTGGCGCTACTTAAATCACGGGCCCAGAGGCTGTCTCCATCGGCATAAATTTCAAAATGCTGGCGTGAGCATTTATCGTCGCGAAGGCAAAGGTTGCAGCGTAACTCACGTCCGGCCAACACGCGAAGCTGGTTGGGGAACGTATAGAGCTGTCCGTTACCGGGGCCGTCGACAATACGAATATTCATGGGTCCTGAAGGAGGTTTGGGCTAAATAAACATGTGTGTGGAGAGGCGGCCGCCGTGTGGCCGGACCGAATGGAAACAGGCATGCGTATTCACGCATCGCTTGTCGATACAAGCTTCTTGATCTATATAGAGCGGAGCCAAATGAAATCAACCCTTGAGCAGAATAGTCGTCGTCTGTGGTGGAGTGCCTGCCTTGTGCTCGCGCTGCTCGCCGCCGGGCTG
>JAPKCZ010000267.1 GCA_028822745.1 Kiritimatiellia bacterium
GTACACCCAAGGCGGAAGCGCGAGGCTTCGCCTGTGCCGGATGTCCTCTCCCTTCCAGACTTTAACTGTCGGTTACGGAATTTCACCGTATCCACCCATTACGACGCACGTGGCGTCGGGGTCGCGGACTATACCGCCGGTTCGGAATTGCTTGCACCTAGATGCAGACTCACCAGATCCCGAGAACGAATAATGCTTTATCAATCAAACGTTTAGGATAGCCCGACGCCCCTGTTGGAGACAAGCATTAATCCCGTCCGCCGAGCAAGCCGGCGCGCGTTAGAAAGTAGAGTAAGTGCAGGATTGCTGTGATAGCGGCAGCAATGTAGGTCAAAAACGCGGCATCCAGTACACGTCCGGCAGCGACGCCTTCCTGTGCTTCGACGATGCCCGATGATACCATCAGGCGCTTAGCGCGCGCGGTGGCATCCCACTCGACAGGGAGTGTGACCAGTGAAAAGACGACCACCGCCACGAAAATCAGGGCACCAAGTTGCATGAGTACCGGCCAATTGAATAGACCGCCGACCACCAAGAAAATCCAAGCACCGTTACTACCGAAATTGGCCGCTGGTACTAAGGCGGATCTGAGTCCCAGTGGCGCGTAATTTTGTGCGTGCTGAAGTGCATGGCCCGCTTCGTGACAGGCGACACCAATCGCAGACAACGATGAGGATCCGTACACATCGGGTGATAGGCGCAGGACCTTACTGCGCGGGTCATAGTGGTCAGACAGAAAGCCTTTGATGGGTTCGATGGTGACGTCGGTGATGCCGTTGCTCTGTAGCAGCCGCTGGGCAGCCTGAGCGCCGGTCAGGCCGCGACGTGTTGGGATGCGGGCGTATTTCTTGAACGTCGATTTCGTAAACACGCTGGCTGCGCCTGCGATAGCCATTGAGATCAACATGATGGTCATGTAGAAGGGGTCGAAAATCATGAGGGTGTTTCCTTTTTAGAAAATTGCTCTACTAAGATTCGTGTAGCCTATGCACGGACGATCTGTTTGGTCAATGCAATGGTCGTGGGTTTCTTTAGCACGTGCAGCGCCATGCGTCGAACAAATCCAAAGTGGTAATGTTTTTCGGCTCGAAACCCCCGAAAGTCGTCATCGGCGCATGTCATTCATCGACGTGTGTGGGTCAATTTGTCGCGAAAACGGGCGCGTTGTGACCGCACTATGTCATTTCGGCGCAATTTATAAGGGCCGTACGCTGCGGCCATTGTACCGTGCATTGGCTCAAGCATAGCGCGGCCGTAAGTGCAGCGGATTGTGTCTATCCCAGCAAACGTGTGTGGGTGTGGGAGTGTGGGAGTTGGAAAATGCCCTGGCACGACGTCCTTTTCCGATCTTTCCCACATACTCACACACCGAATGGCACGACCGAGGGATCAATTCTATCCCAAACCCTCTTAACTTTGTGCCATTCTGATTAGACCCTCAGATGGTCACATCACAACGCCTCACCGTCGCGTATCATTGACACCTCATGGATCGAGCACGTATCATAAAGTCATGTTGCCACAATGGGTTATCGAAAAAAAGCGCGATGGGGGCGAGCTTGATGCCGACGAAATCGGCGCGTTCATCAAGGGATACACCGTAGGCGATATTCCTGACTATCAGATGTCGGCCCTTGCGATGGCCATCTATTTTCAGGGAATGTCTTTTGATGAAGTGACCACATTGACCCATGCCATGTTGCATTCAGGTGATCTGGTCGATACGAGCTCGCTGACGCGTCCCAAAGCGGACAAGCATTCAACCGGGGGCATCGGCGACAAGCTTTCCCTGCTTCTCGCTCCCCTCGCCGCTTGCAACGGCATTGACGTGCCCATGATCTCTGGCCGCGGCCTGGGCATTACGGGTGGTACGCTGGATAAGCTCGAATCCATCCCTGGCTATCGGTGCGATCTGTCAGAAGCCGAGTTTTTGGCAGTTCTACACGAATGCGGGTGTTCCATCACCGGGCAAACAGCGTCGTTGGCTCCCGCCGACAAGAAACTTTACGCCTTACGTGATGTGACCGCAACGGTCCCTTCCATTCCGCTCATTGCGGCCAGCATCATGTCGAAGAAGCTCGCCGAAGGCACGGACGTGCTTGTTCTTGATGTGAAATGCGGGCACGGCGCGTTTATGAAAAATCTAGATGATGCGCGTGAGTTGGCACGTACGATGGTGGAAATAGGACACCGCATGGGCAAAAGCATGTCTGCTCTCATTACGGATATGAATGCTCCCATCGGGCGCACCGTGGGCAACGCACTTGAAATTCGCGAAACACTGGCGGGCCTGTCCGGACAGGGCGCCGATGATATGATGTCACTGACCTATGCGCTAACGGCGGAGATGATGGTGTTGAGCGACGGTAAAGCCGACCCATCCGAGGCGAAAAAGCGGCTCGTTGATGACGTGACGTCGGGCGCGGCTCTTGCGCGGTTTCGGCAGATGGTTGAGTTGCACGGCGGTGTTAGCGACATTGAGGCGCAATTGCCCGTTGCACGTATCCAGACGCCGGTCACAGCTTCGGCATCAGGAACGGTCTCTGCTGTAGATGCCGATAAAGTCGGGCGTGCCGGCATCATTCTGGGTGCCGGTCGAACACGTGTCGACGACGGCGTTGATCACGCTGTGGGCATTGCGGATCTCGCCGCGATAGGTGAGCGCTGTCAGGCGGGCGACGTGTTGGCGACCATCCATGCCAATTCAAAGGACGCGTGCAACGAGGCCTTACAGTACGTGAAGGACGCCTATATAATTTCATCCAAAAAAATACCGCCCCGACCATTAATCATTGAGACCATAAAACCTGGAGAATAGTCCGTGCAGCAATATGATCCCGTTGCCCTATTGGAAGCCGCCTGCAGCGTGGCCGAACTCGCCCACTGTCCTTACTCCGGTTTTCGTGTTGGGGCCGCCGTCGCGACACGTTCCGGTCGCATTTTTTCAGGATGCAATGTCGAGAATGCCTCGTATGGATTGACCATTTGCGCCGAACGCGTTGCGTTGACAAAAGCCATCAGCGAAGGTCATCCCACATTCGTGGCCATTGCCGTTGTCGCTAGTGGCGTAAGCATTCCATACCCTTGTGGTGCGTGCCGACAAGTGCTTCAAGAATTCTGTGATTCTGAACTTCCCATTCATCTATCGACGCTGGACGCGCCCGATGTCGTCGAGCGCCACACGCTCGCCGATTTACTGCCCCACCCTTTTGTCTTTGAAAAACCTTAACAACATCTCGGGAGAATCCACTGAAAAAGACATTTGTCCTGGATACGAACGTTCTTCTACACAACGCAGAATCCATCGAATGCTTCGACGACAACGATGTCGTACTTCCGATGGCCGTCATCGAAGAACTGGATCGTTTTAAGAGCCAGAATGATGAACTGGGGCGTAATGCTCGCCAAGTCATTCGGCGTTTAGACGAGTTGCGCGCAGAAGGTAACCTGCGGGACGGCGTGCCGATCAGCAACGGGGGGCGCCTTCGCATTGTTCCCGCCCCACCTAATATCGCTGAAATGGATCTCGCGCCGGACCTGCCGGACAACCGGATACTACGCTTGGCCTATGATCTGAGCACAAATGGGAGCGTCGTTGTTTTTGTAACCAAAGACATCAACGCGCGTCTCAAGGCGGATGCGCTGGGGCTGCGCGCCGTCGATTTCGAAAAGCAAAAAATTAAATTTGATGAACTCTACAGCGGTTACGCTGAAGCCACAGTCAGCCCTGAGCTGATGGATTCCTTTTTCGAGTCAACCACCGTCGAAGATTGTGAAATTGGGGGCCACCCCAATCAGTTTGTAATGCTGCGTGAGGAAAACAACTTGAAACGCACGGGTTTGGCACGTGTCGTTGAACCTGGGACACTCCGGCATTTCTCTAAGCAATCCGAAACGGCGTGGGGTGTTGTTGCGCGCAACAAAGAACAACGCATGGCACTTGAACTTTTATTAGATCCAGCCGTGACGTTTGTTACGCTTGTCGGAAAGGCGGGCACAGGAAAGACGCTACTGGCCATGGCTGCCGCCCTGCATGCGACGTTGCGTCTGCGCCGCTATGATCACATTCTCGTTTCCCGCCCCATTATTCCGATGGGTAAAGACATTGGGTATCTTCCGGGGGCTAAAGGCGAAAAGATTTCGCAT
>JAPKCZ010000268.1 GCA_028822745.1 Kiritimatiellia bacterium
GACGGTGATGTGCCGCCAGGACCCGCCAGATCGTGGCCTTCGCCAACGGCGACCATAGCGAGGGTGCCTGCCGGGCACTTTGGGAGCCGGTGCCGGAGACCTATCGCAAGTGCCGTAGCTTCAGTGGCTTCTGGAAGACCTATGTGGGCTCCTCCCGGAGGGAGCCACCGCAGCGCCGGCAAGGAGACCGGGGAGACCACGCACATGGAGCGCTGGTACAACACCCTGCGCCAGCACACCGGGTGCTTCGTCCGCAAGACCCTCTCCTTCTCCAAGAAGGACTGGTAGCACGATCAAGTGACCCATTGGTTCATCATCGAATACAACCTGTCATGTTCTTGGTAGCTACTATCACCTTATCATTTAATAGCACGCCACTACCTATTTTTCTAATGTAAAAAGAGGTAAATCAAGAGAGGATTTGCTACCAGAAAAGGACATGTGATGATGTATACTCTCCTAACAGGGCACTCCTGCGGACGGCTGTTCGCCGCCGCTGAGTTTGGTCGTTATGCCACCTGTGTGAAAGTTCCAAAATGAGTGAAGCGCAGAAAACTGGGGTCATCAGGTTCTATGACACTCATCCGATCAACGAGGACGAAATTCTCGCCAAGGCTGCGGCGTGTGGCGCCTCGTTAGACGCACTAACCCAAGTCGATCTCAAGGACTTCGATCAGGACCACTATGGCGGCACCGAAGTTCTAGACGCACTGGCTGACGCAGCGAAAATTGGCAGTGAGCATCACGTGCTCGATGTGTGCAGCGGTATGGGGGGCCCTTCTCGCTGGCTTGCATATCAACGCAATTGCCGAGTAACCGGCTTGGACTTTACACTTAGCCGTGTGGAGGCTGCAAGGCGATTGACCCACCGAGTTCGACTCGATCACCTCGTGGACTTTGTACATGGCGATGCCACCGCGATACCGCTTCCGTCGTCGTGCTATGATATTCTGATTGGGCAAGAGTCGTGGCTACACATTCCGGACAAAGCGGCCCTCATTTCAGAATGCGCCCGCGTTCTCAAACCGGGAGGAACCATTGCATTCACCGATGTCGTGATGAGGTCCAGCCTCGACCAATCAACCGAGGAGCGCCTAGCCGCAGAGATGCAAACGGCAAATATCGCCTCGGCCGAAAGCTACGCTGCGCTGCTCGAGAAACATGGCTGTGCCGTTGCGGCGCAGGATGACTTAACCGGCGAATGGAAGGACATTCTTGTCAAACGTTTGGAAATGTACCGCTCGCTGCGCGATACAACGGTTACGAAATTTGGTGAATCGCGCTATCAGGAGTACGACAACGCTTACAGCCATTTTGTCGGTTGCTTTGTTGCCAACAAGCTCGGCGGGGTGCGCATGCTGGCTCGAAAGGTGGCATAACATGCCAATGCAGTGGACCGCCTCCGGCGGCCGCTGATCTCTACGTTGGGCGCTATCTAAATCACTGAACGTATGATTGTTAGGATGGATACAACCCATGCCGATCGAAAAACACAATAATCGCATTCTCGTTTCTTCCTTTCCCGGACAGGGCTGGGACTTCGGACTGATACGTCACCCCTTTCATGAAGAGGAACGCCAACGCGGCGCCAAATACTGTGTCTATAACCGCCGCCTGATGGCGGTGTGTTTCGACGATTCCACCACCGAGCAGGAATACTGGCTGCTGCGCCGGGGTGTCGGCGTTCTGCACACTGGCGAGCACACCTGGGATATCCGTGGTCCTGACGCCGAACGGTTTCTGAACCGGGTCTTCAGTCGCGATGTTGGCAAACAGCGAGTCGGGCGTTGTGCTTACCAGTTCGTCTGTTACCCCGACGGCGGCATGCTGGTCGATGGTGTGTTGCTGCGTCACGCGCCGGATCACTTCTGGTTTGTGCAGGCCGACGGCGATCTGTTTCCTTGGCTGATCGCCCACGCGCAAGATCTGGACGTCGCAATCTCCGATCCCGGGGTTTTCGTCAGCCAAGTGCAGGGTCCGCGTTCGCTGGAGGTCCTCGAAGCCGCAGCCGATGGGGGACTGTCGGGTGATTTTCGCTACTTTGACATCGAGCGAGTATCGATCGCCGGGCAGGAAATCGTCGTCACCCGGACGGGTTATACGAATGAACTCGGCTGGGAATTCTACATTGAGCCCCACCATAATGCTCACGCCCTATGGGACCACATCAAAGCGGCGGGCAAACCTTTTTCAATGAACCTGGCCGGGCTCGACGCCTATGACCCGCGCCGCATTGAAGCGGGTATCCAGAATGCCGGCTCGGACTTCGACAAGGACACCACACCGTTTGCGGTCGGGCTCGGCGGATTCGTCGATCTGGACAAGCCCGACTTTATCGGCAAAGCCGCCCTCGAACAGGCCGACAAGACTTGTCGTCAGTTTGGTCTTCGCTGCGAGGGTGGAACTCCGAAAATTCGGGGTCGCGTAAAAATTAAAAACGTCGAAGTTGGAGTCATGACCTCTGGTGCCTGGTCTCCGTATTTGGAATGCGGTGTTGGGTTTGTGCGCTTTTTTAAATCCGGTCCGCGACCCGGCGCGCAAATCGAGGTGGATTGTCTCGATGGCGCGTCGCATCCCGGCCTAGTGTGCAGCCTGCCGATGTACGACGAACAACGCCGAATCCCACGTGGTTTGGCAGTTGATATCCCAACATTGCCGGGCTAGATTGAAGCCCCCATCGTATCAGGTTCGTACCAAGCGTATGACCAGTCTTATCTCGTTGAGGCTCTCAGGCAGCTTGGTCCTACTTATGTGGGCGTCATTCAGTTGCCAGTCAGCGTTTCAGATAAAGAATTACTTAAACTGAACCAAGCAGGAATCCGTGCGCTACACTTTAATCTGAAGCGTGGAGGATCAGAGGGGTTACGACACCTTGATACGCTGGCAAGGCGTGTCCATGAAGTTGTAGGCTGGCATGCAGAGTTGTATGTAGATTCGCAAGAACTCAGCACGATTTATGAAACACTAATTGAGTTACCAGCCGTCAGCATTAGACCTTATCATTTAATAATATGCCAATACCAACTGCAATTTCCTAACCGGACAATGCTGATCCTGACTCGACAATTCCCGCACTTGCTTGTGCAGGAATTCAGGAAGTCTCAGACTGATTGCTCTCATCACACCCACGGACAGTTGGAGTTGCGGTTGCCGTAAGTCCAGCCTTCGGCATAGCGCCGGAAGGCGAAGGGCTTGAGTTCGTCCGGAGTGGTTCCGGTGGTCAGCAGGCGGGCGACGAGCTTGCCCACGCCGATCATTTTGAAACCATGGTTGGAGTCCGCAGTCATGAAGACGTTTTCCGTCACCCAATCGAAGATGGGCACGTTATCCGGAGTGAAGGCACCAATGCCGCCGTTGCGACGGTCCTTGAAATGGGGGCGGAGGTTGTTGTCGAAACGACCGAAGAGCATTTCGGTGACACGGCAATAGTAATCCGCAAACCACGGATCAGCCTGATAGTGGTCGTTGAGATGTCCGTAGGGTTCCAGCACTGCGTCCGGCCCCATCTTGACCGGAATCGTCCCGCCTTGCAGTCCCGGCGCGCCAACACGTTCAGCGGCGTAGCGCGTGTACCAGTACACGTGGTCCTGCAACTCCTTTCCGTCGTGCCCCACGACGGGAGTGTTCATCAACTCAACATGTAACACGGGACTGTCCTTGCCGTCTGCTGTCCGGAAATCCGTTCCTTCAGGAAGATAGACTTCACCTTCGAGTAGCCGCCAGTAGGTCCACATGTCCATTTCCCGCTCAACATGACCATCCGGGTAGCGCACCTCCAGCGTGCGGGGGAGACCGAGCAGGTCGGTGTGGGTGGGGAGCCACGCTCCGGTTGACAGCACCACCGCCTCATCCACCCGGAGATTACCCGCACTCGTCTGCACCGACTGCACCCGCCCGTTGGTTTGGTCAAACCCGGTCACAGCCACGCCATACACGCGCTGGACGCCCCACTGTTTGCACTTCTGATCCAAGCCCCAGCAGGCCATGTGGGTGCCTGCGTAGCCGGAGGGTTTCTCGTGCAGCACCACATCGCAGTGGTTGGTGCGGAAATCCGGCCAGATGGATTTCAGGAAGGCTGCCGCGTCCTTGCCGACGTAGAGGTCCGAGGGATAGCCGTTGTCGATCTGGCTCTG
>JAPKCZ010000269.1 GCA_028822745.1 Kiritimatiellia bacterium
GCCGACACTCACCTTGCGTTCCTGCATGGCCTCAAGCAGCGCGGCTTGGGTTTTCGGTGGCGTACGGTTGATTTCATCGGCCAACAGGATGTTGGTGAAAACCGGGCCCTTGGAAAACGTAAAATGCCGTTTGCCGTGTTCGTCCTCGTTCAACAGAGTTGTGCCGGTGATATCCGTCGGCATCAGGTCGGGGGTGAACTGCACGCGCGTAAATTGGAGCGACATCGTCTCCGCCAGGCTGTTGATCATCAGGGTCTTGGCCAGACCCGGCACGCCCTCAATGACACAGTGGCCCCTGGCAAAGAACGCCGTCAGCACCTGATTAATCACGTCCACCTGGCCCACAATGATCTTGCCTACTTCTGCCTTGATCGCCTCCCCTGCCTTCGCAAGCTGAGCGAGGCCTTCGGTTTGACTAACTGCCTCAGGGCTCGTGTTTTCTGATGTTTCCATTTTTACCTCTTTGTTGTTTATCGTTTATTGAATCCTAAAAGTCGGATATCGCTCATCTTCGCTTGGCAGATTCTTCAGCAACGGCTTTGAAATATCTGCTCACCATATCGTCATAACCGGCGGGAACCATGCCCACGCTGGTATCCGCGTCAAACGCATCGTTTGCGTTGCGCTCGGCCATTTCTTTCGTCTGTCGCTCGATGGCGGTGGCGAGTGATTTCTCTGCAGCGTTCATGTGTTCCAGCGCTGCGCTCACCATCTGCCTTGCGGCGATGCCCTGCTTATGACTTTTCGCCTGTGCGAGCAGGTCCATGGCCACCTTAAGGTCAGTGGTGGGAAGATGGTGCTTATTGAGCGCCAACATCAGCCCAGTATTGTTCTCATTGCTATCATCATCCGCTGCCCCCATCATCCGCTCCAGATCTTTATATGCATCCTTTGGAAGCTTGCCAATTTTCTCGAAGCCAATCGCTGTGCCTGTTCCCTTGCCCAGCCCGACGGCGGTTGCCGATGCGTTGTCTTCATCCATAATCTGACCTTTTTCCGACGCTGCGTCGGACATACGAGGCGGCATTGCCACCTGATTGTCAGGAATGGGGGCCAGTTTGTCGCCGGCCATCTGGCCGTCCGCCGAGCCGGCGCGTCCTTCTTTCGCGCGACCGTCCGATTTGGCCATCGGGTTCGGCGTCTCCTCGGTCATCGTCCCTGCCGCGGCCGCAGAGTCTATGTTATCCCCAGTCGGGGAGCCAACTGGGGCGGCCATATCATCCAGCTCCGAGCCGGATTCGGGGACGGGTTCACCCAAATCCGCCAGCGCCTTCGAAAGCTCCTTTATGATCGACGGCAACTCAGCTGGCAGCTCGCCGATCTCGCTTGGTACACCCTCATCCTCCCCATCCTCAGACTGGCCGGTCTCCATGCCCCCGCCCAAATCCGGGTCTGACAGCGCCGTTTCCAGCTCCTCTGCGCCGAGCGCGGGGTCGTTAGTCTCCAGATTATGCGAATCGTCCCTCACCGGCTTATCGTCATCTTCCGCCGACATCGACGCGGTCAGCTCCATGTCCTCGAGTGCATCCGAGACTTGGTGCAGCGTCACTTCGGTGATTTTGATTTCCGCGTCAGTCGCAAAATCCCATTCGCTCCGGGCAAGGTCCTCGACCATATCCATGAGCTCCTCCGTCAGCGCTTCTTTATCTAGCTCGAGGTTCGATAGATCGCGCTCATCGCCTTCGGTAAGGTCATCTGCATCTTTGGACGTGATGATTTTTTCAAGCTGATCATTCTCATCGTTCTCCTCATACAACTCCTCGAGCTGCTCCTGGATCTCGTTCGCGACCGCGGTGGCCGACGGCCCCTCTTCCTCGAGATTTTCATCAAGCAAGGCCGAAAGCTCGTCATCGTTTGCCTTCGCCAAGTCTGCAAATTCCTTGCCCTTCAGCTCCAGTAGCGCGTTATAGATTTTTGTCTGCACGACTTTCAGGTACTCGAAGTCGCCGTCGCTACGTTCCTGTTCCAGCGCGACCACCGCAAGCACGGGAGGCTTGTCAGTGGTAAGGTATACGGATACACCTCTGGTCGACGCGTGCTGGCCTTTTGCGTCGGCCTTTTGTCCCAAACAGGCCAGCCCGGAGACGATCTGCTCGCTTCCCAGATCGAGGATAAGCGTGGCCGGCAATTTCGTGATTGCGACCTTCTTCGTTGACTCGATCCCTATAACACCCAGCGTATCCTCGATGCTTGAAGACAGGACCGTGACCGGCGTGGTCATATAGGTCTTATTCGTCGTCATGATTGCCAGTTTTTCGAGCGATGCAGGGCTAGCCCATCCGTGAGACGAGTCAAAGACCAGCCCGACATAGCGTGCGCTCTTTTCCTTGAATTGGATGTTCTGGGTTTTCACTAGCGTGAACGAGGTCCCGGGGCCATAGCCATTGTCGCGCCTCACTTTGCCAAACGCCATACGCTGACGGCCCGCGGCAAACGCACGATGATTCGCTTCCACAGCCCAATCCTCAGCAATGCGCAACATGCGCGCGACCATGTATACCCCTGGGTCCTTAGCCTTCGCCACCCCTCCCAGAAGCGTCGTGCGCACATCTGTCTGGTTCGAGAGAATCTTGGCGCGGGCACTATCCAGATCCTTCTGGACATCTTTGTCGTCGCGCCGCTTGCGACTCATATCAAGCCAGGTATTGTCACTCTTGGTCAACATTGACTGGGTATGCTCAAGTGCAATCTTCTGTAGTTGGATGGCACGGTCCAGTGCCGCGTACACGTCCTTGCTGTCCGAATCATCGCCGGCGTCAAGCTTGAGATCCAGATTCTTCACGGTGAGCAGCAACGGATCGGAGAACCCGTCGTCTGTGTTGGCACAGAAGTCCGAGCCGCGGACCTCGATATAGTATTTACTACCCGGCTTGAACTCACTGGCATCGATCTTCAACTGGACGCGCTTCTCAATAAGACTGTTATCCCCAGGCGCATCGCCAAAGACCCAGTTCCGGATCACCTTGGGTTCACTGCCGGCGGTGACGCTGCGTGACGTCAAGGTCATCTCTTGCATCCCATAATCGTCTTTGCCTTCAAATTTCAACGGCAAGGTAGCGCCGGGCAGCACGACCTGGCTCAATTCGGTATCCACATAGCGAATGACGGGTTTTCGGTCCGTTTTGATCTGCACACTGCCACTCGTTAGCGTGATGGGTTCGGGCATATTCTCCACCACGGCGACCAGATCGTAGTTGCCGCCGGACTCGCCCACGACAACACTCGCCTTCCAGACCTTGTCACCCGCATCCTGAAACATGACCGTGCCGGTCGGCCATTCCCAACTCAGAGATTCAATATCTTTATCCACTTTGATGCGCACGCCCAACTCAGTAGCGGGCAGACACTTGACCGCATTCGGCGGCCCGCTTTGCTCCCGTGCGGGCATGGCCACATAGGCCGGTGGCGTGACCGTGAAGGTTGATTCCACAATCTTAGCAGCCGGAATCACTGTGATCTGCACGCTGTGGGTATAGGTGCCACCCACGAAGATGCGGAAAGAGAAGCTCCGGCGAACGGCCTCAAAGGTGTACTGGTACAGGTTCGGATTACCGACGACCGGTCGCATCTTGACATTCGCGGCTTCCGTAGCCTGGCTGTCCAGTACGCCTATGCCCTCTTTGTACCGGATAGCCGGATATATCGCCAAATCCCGGCCCTTCAGATATGCGCTTACATCGAGGGAGATATCCAGCTTGTCGTATTCGGCAATCGTCAAATTCTCTGCCGGACTCATGATCAGCAAAGAAGCTGCCGCGGGTGGTGCATCTGAAAAACTGAAGGCGTAACGGGTGAGTGCACTCTTCAGGTAGTTAGGCGCCACGAGGCTATACCCAATCCACAGAACGGCCAGCAGGGCAAATACACCAGACCATTTTGTCACGCGGCCTGCTTGCCATAACTCCCGCATCGGGATATGGCTCCAGCCCGATGTGGCCTGCGTGGCTGTGGCGTTGATAAACGCTTGCTGCCCTTCCGTGTAACCCACGTCTGCAAATTGCATGGTGTTGATCAGCACGTTCCCCTCAATACCGAAGCGTTGCTCCAACATCAGGGCGACCTGATCGTTACTGTTATGCGCTTTTAGGGGGACAACGACCATCTTCACGAAGGAGGCCACCGTGAT
>JAPKCZ010000270.1 GCA_028822745.1 Kiritimatiellia bacterium
ACGTATTGAATCTTTCAAATGGATCAAGCAAACAGGTTGTCGATTTGGATGATGATCATCACGTGACCGAGGACGTTGGGCATGATGTGGCGAAAGATGATGCGGGGGCGCGAATACCCCAACGCAATGGCCGCCTGGACGAACGTTTGTTGTTTGAGCGAAAGCACCTGGCCGCGAATGATGCGCGCCATGGTTAACCACTCCACCGCGCCAATCGCAAAGAACATGAGGAGCAGGTTCGAGCCGAAGGCGACCATCAGGACGATCACAAAGACGGTAAACGGAATGGCGTATAGCACATCCACAAAGCGCATCATGGCAGCATCGGTCCGCCCACCCGCATAGCCGGATACAGAACCATAGGTCACCCCAATGATGAGTGAGACCAGCGTGGCGCACAGACCGACCAGCATGGATATGCGTCCGCCGTGCAGCAGGCGGCTCAACTGGTCGCGACCCAATTCGTCGGTCCCGAACCAGTGCTGCGCTGAGGGCTTTGCTGCGCCCAGTTCAAGATTCTGTTCGTTGACGCCGTAGGGCGAAATCACGGGTGCGAGCGATACCAGAAGCGTCATTAAGGCCACGACGACGACACAGGCTAACGCCAGGCGATTGTGGCGCAAGCGCATCCATGTCGATGCCCAGTAGCCTTTTGCGGGTGTATCGTTTGGTGGTGCTTCGGTCATGTTTTTAACCTTACGCGTGGGTCCAGGATGCCCAGTAGGATGTCGGAAAACAGATTAAATGAGACGATCAGGGCCGAATAGAAGGCCACCAGGCCGAGCACGAGGAAGTAGTCTCTGTTGAATGCCGCCATGACGAACATGCTGCCCATACCTGGAATAGAGAAGACGCTTTCAACGACGAAAGAGCCGGTGATGATGCCCGCCGTGGCGGGGCCGAGGAAGGAGACAACGGGCAGAATGGCGTTCTTCAAGGCGTGCACGAGAATGATGCGGCATCGGGTGAGGCCTTTGGCTTGCGCGGTACGCATATAATCCTGCGGGAGCACTTCGAGCATGCTGCCGCGGGTCAAACGAGCGATATAGGCCGCGTAGGCGGCGCCCAGCGTGATCGCAGGCAGGATGCGGTCGCCTGGTGTCTGCCAGCCGGTGGCGTTGACCCAGCCTAAGCTGAGCGCGAATACAAGCGCCAGCAGTGGGCCCATCACAAAGCTCGGGATGCAGATGCCCGTCATGGCAGCCGTCATGGGCAGTCCGTCCTGCCATGAATTGGGTTTGAGCGAGGCGCATATGCCGGCGGCGAGTCCGAAGACGATGGCAAAAAGCAGTGCCCAGAGGCCAAGTTCGAGCGAAATTGGGAATGTTTCACGAATGACGTCATTGACGGTGCGGCTGCCCTGCGTAATGCATGGGCCAAGATCACCGCGGACGAGTTTTCCAAGGTAGCCGATGTATTGAACGAACAAGGGCTGGTCTAGGCCATAGTGTGCGTTTAGTCGTTCGATGGTTTCCGGCGAGAAACTTCTTTCCTGCATGAAGGGGCTGCCGGGCGCCATTCGGATCAGAATGAAGGTTAGGGTGACGGATGCTAAAAATACAGGCACGGCCTGCAGCACGCGCGACAGGATGTACTTGGTCATCTCATGCGCCTCGCATCATCTGGCCACAGAAGGCTGTTTCGGCTGTGACGATCCGGTTCAAGAATCCGGAGCCTCCAGATAGACGTACTTGTACGGGTGGTGGTCCAGTAAGGTGGGGTGCCATTCGCGCACGGCGCGGTGTAACAGGGTCTTGCTGCGATAGAAGTAGAGCGGAATGATGGGCGATTCTTCCATCAAAATGGCTTCTGCCTTTTTGAAGATGGCGTTGCGTTTTTCGGGGTCGACGGTTAGTGCCGAGTCGCGAATGAGTGCGTCATATGCGGCGTTGGACCAGCCTGCTCGGTTGTTTCCTGCGTCGGTGACCCAGAGTCCTAGAAAGGTGCTTGGGTCCTCGAAGTCTGCAATCCATCCGGCGCGCGCGAGACTATACTGTTTCGTCTGCGTCTTATTCAGGTAGACCTTCCATTCCATGTTTTGTAATTCAATCGTGATGCCCAGCGTTTTCTCCCACATGCGGCCGACAGCCTGCGCGACGGTCGCGTGTGCATCGGACGTGTTGTAGAGCAGGGGAATAGGGGGGAGGCCTTGTCCTTCGGGGTAACCCGCGTCCGCCAGCAGCGCACGTGCGCCTGCCGGATCAAAGCGCACACCGGCGTCGGCCGTGTAGCCTGCTGTGTTGGGCGGCGTAAAGTGGAAGGCTGGATCTTCGCCACCTTTGGTGACGTAGCGCACGAGCTTTTCTCGGTCGATCGACATGGATAGGGCACGGCGTACACGCGGGTCGGTCAGCGGCTCGATGTTGACGTTAATGAGGTAGTAGTAGCAGCCCAGGTATGGATCAATGCGCAGTACGTCTGGATTGTGTTTGGCGTAGAAGGCGAGACGATCAATGGGGACGGTGCCGGTGACGTGAAGCTGCCCCGATCGAAAGGCGCGTTCCTCTGCATTGTGATCGCCAATGGCGTGAAAATGAATCGCGTTCAGGCGCACATTTTCCCGATCCCAATAGGTGCTGCTTTTTTCGACAACAATACGGTCATTGGAGGACCAGCGGGTCAGCACAAAGGGGCCGTTGCCGACGAAGTTCGGCGGGCGTGTCCAGCCGGTGGCAATGGTCGTTTCGGCCTTGAAGGCCCGAATGGTTCCGGGGTGGACAGGGAACCAGGCAAAGTGATTGAGCAGCGAGAGAAAATGCGGCGTGGGGCTGCCCAGGGTCAGTACGAGCGTGTGCGGGTCTGCGGCGCGAACGCCAACGTTTTTGAAATCCGTGGTCTGGTTCTTGTCCTTGTGGTAGGCCTCAGCGCCGTTGAGGCAATACAACATGTCCCCATAAGGGCTGCCCATCTCTCGGTTCAGCATACGTTTGTAGGAAAAAACGAAGTCTTCGGCGGTGACGGGGTCGTCGTTGGACCAGCGCGCGTCTTCGCGCAGGTGAAAGGTGTAAACGGTGCCGTCTTCGGAGAGCTCCCAGGATGAAGCCACGCCGGGTAATGGTGCAAGTGTGACGGGATCTTCCGATACAAGTCCTTCTAGCAGGGCGACGAGGATGTTGTGTTCGGTGACACCGGTCACGACATGTGGATCCAGGTCTTGCGGTTCAGAGGAATTGCCGAAATGTAAAACTTGATCACGGATGCCTGCGTCCGCTGGTGTTTCCTTGCGGCCGCATCCGGTGACAACCAGGGCCAATACTAAAATAAATCGCTGTAGCATACCTTCTCCTCGAGCCAGAATTGGCAATGGGTGCAGCATAGGCGATCCGCTCAAATGGCTCGATAGAAAAGTGCAGAACCGTATCTCCTAATGTTTCTGACGCCGTGTGCTCAAGCTGCATTGCAGAAACGCCAGCCCGCAGGGCGAAGACGGCTCTGCGTCCTCTGAGAACTCCGTGGTTAATTTTACCTTTGGCCTATGGGATGGCCGTGGAATCGTTTCAGGTCGTGCGCGTGAGATGAACGTTGCAGGATGGGGTGTGTTGGCGTACAGATTTCGCTGCCCCTTTCTCTGGGCCTGCTCGGTACGCTGTCGATTATTCGCTTTCGAACCCCGATCAAGGAACCTGAAGAGACCGGGTTCCTCGTGCTGGTCATTGCAGCGGCCATTATCTGCGCCACGTTTAATTTTCTGTTTCTGATTATCCTCTATGCCATCGCGGGGGTCATGCTCTATGTGCGCAACCGTGGCGTGCACAAGGAGAAGGGCGACGGGATGCTTGTGCTCGTGCTTTCGGATGAGGAAGCGCTGCCGTCGCCAACACGACATCGATGCATGCCTGTCTGCAGCAGCGTATCGATGTCTTAGACGCGCAACTCGCAGGCGGGGCTGCCGAACGTAACTTCAAACGTTGGCCGCTTCCTCCGGGCGATACGCATGCCAAGTCTGTTGCGCAGCTTCGCGATTGGATCACAGCACGCCTCGTCTTGCCGGACGACCACTTTGGTGTGGACGAGGCACCTTGAGCGCGCTCACGACGGTCTAATCGGTACGCAGCGATTCGTCTTTTCGGAGGCACACCACACGTCGTTCTTCGGAAACCGCTTCAAGTTCTGG
>JAPKCZ010000271.1 GCA_028822745.1 Kiritimatiellia bacterium
AAGCGTAGCGGGTGTTAATTCTTTTCTTTGGCCTATGGGATGCTAGTGATTACGATTAGGATTACGATGACGAGGGATGAATTGGTCAGTACACGCTTTCGTATGTCTTTCTTTACTAAATTGCAGATGCGCCCTGTCCGGAGCGCCCTGCGTCAGTGTCCTTGTTTTCATTTGGGCCGTACGGTAGACTTCGCCTTGTGTCAGGAAACAATCAGGCGGGTATGCCTGCTGATCAAGAGGAGGAGCTCGTGAGCCGTGCTGCAAGGATTTTAATCGCCATTGGACTCTTCGTTGTGGGGTGGGACGTTGCGGCTGTGCGTGCTCAGAATTCCGGGGATATTGTCGTCATTGGCGGTGAACCGCGGCCCAAACCGAAACTTCGGCAAGGACAAGACGGTCCGCCGCAACCACGTACGACGACGCCCGCAAGGTTAAGCGGGATTCAAATCGTCGCCGCACCCGAGAAGAAACCGGTGGTCACCCAAGGCATTGCGCCTATTGGTGCCATCATGGCGTGGGCAAAATCGATGCCCGACACCCCGCGTATGTCTGGTGGCTGGGTGGAGTGCAACGGACAGGAGCTTAAGGACGCGGGAAGCCCGTACAACGGCGAAATTATTCCGAACCTAAACGGAATCGGTGGTCAGCAGCGGCGTTTTTTGCGTGGCGGTACACAGAGTGGTGCGACGGGCGGGGCAGTGGATCATCATCACGGCGGATCGCGCTCCCAGAAGTACGGCGATTCGCGAAAGCCCGTGGGCGACCCCGGGCGTGCGAAACACCTGCCGCCGTATTACGAGGTCGTTTGGATCATGCGCGTCAAGTAAGGGTGCCGAGCAGCGGCGCGAAATGTGTCTTTAGCTCTGTCGCCAGATCGCGTGTTTCCAATCGTGACAGTCGTTCCTGTTGACCTTGAATGACGGCCGCACGCAGTGTTGTGTCGTGACACAGACGACCCAGCATCTCCGCAATGCTTACGAAATCTTTCTCGCGAAAGAGCACGCCGGCCCCGCCCATGGTTTCGGGCACGGCCGCTTCGGCGTAAGCCATGACGGGGGTCTGATTGAGCATGGCCTCGATGACGGGAATGCAGTAACCCTCGTGCTCACTCATGCACAGAAAGACGTCGGCAGATTGGTAATAGGCATTCAGTTGCGATTGCGTCACGGAGCCTGTGAATTCAACAGCATCACTCAGTCCTGATTCACGCACGTAGGACTGCAGCAGGTGATAGTAGCGTTCCGTGCCGGCATAGGAACCCACGTGAATAAAGCGGCTGTTGGGCTCGACGCAGTGGTGAAAGACGTTGAATGCTTGGATCAGATCGTCGACGCATTTATTGGGCGCACAGCGGCCGACGAAAACGATGTTCTTTTTTCCGTCGTTGAGAAGATGAGTGACTTTGGGATCTGGCTCGGACCGCAGCATGCTGAAATCCAGGACGAGCGGAAAGACCTTTGGGTCTGCGTAACCCAAAGCGCTCAATTCATTGGCGTTGAACTGGCTATCGGCGAGATTGAGGGCGCACGCATCTTTCAGTTGGGCCAGTTGCAAGCGGCCGCGCTGCAGATGCGACGCCGTCTGGCGATTGATCAGTTCGAAAAAATGCGGCGGCGTGATGTTATGGTAAAGCAGTGCCTTGCGGCAGGTCAGGCGCTCAAATATGTCATTCACCACGGAGCCAATCGAGAGGTGCAGCAAGACAATGTCGTCATCGTTGATGTCGCTGTGAAGCTGGGCTGCATCGCCCGTTTCTTTTCTGTATTCGGGGAGAATACGCGCGGCGTCGGCGTAGATGCGTGCGTCGAAGCCCCAGGACTGGAAGACCGATTGTAGAACGCGTGCTTCGTTGCTGATGGCGTCGCCCCGTGCAAGGCCTGCAACAAGTTGGTGAATCGATGCCATCGCGTCTTTCGTTCAAAGGGAGATATTGTTGAAAGCAGCACCATAACGCGTTTCATGGCCGCGGTTCAACGCTGAAGGACGGCGATCAGCGCGGAGACGATGGACGACCGCACGGTTTGGGGCTTTTGAAAAAGCGTCTCGACGGCGTCTCGCACGCCAGCAACCCTAGATGTTCGTATGGAGGGCGACGCCACGCGGGACGCGTGGCAAGCTCCGCGGAGCCGTCAACGGACACAAGAGATGTATTTTAATAGCTCTTTTCTGGTGGACGCATTGCGTTTAGGGCGCTGCCGCTTCGGCGGGCAGGTTTTCGAGGCTGACGCCGTTGGCTTGCAATTTCTCAACGACGGCTGGATTGTCCGCGTCGGCGCGGTAACTCAGGGTCCAGTGTTCGAGCGCGCGGTCACGGTTTCCGAGGGCGCTCCAAATGTCACCTAGATGATCCGTGATAACCGGGTCGCCGGGCTCCAGCGTGTTCGCCTGTACAATGTCATCCAGCGCGGCGCGATATTGGCCCAGTTTGAAGTGGACCCAACCACGTGTGTCGAGATAGGAGGGACTTTCCGGGTTCTCGGTCAGTGCGCGGTTTGCATACTGCATGGCTTGATTGAGGCGCAGGCCATTTTCGGCCAACATGTAAGCCAGATAGTTCAAGACTTGATGTGAGCTCGGATTGTATTGAATGCAGTTTTCGAAAATTTCGGCGGCTTTCGCGACGTTGCCGGCACGTTCACAGGTGGCACCATAGCGAAGGAAAAAATCTTCCGGCGGAATGGCGTTGGCTTGTTTGACGAGTGATGACACACGTTCGTACATTCTGATCGATTCCGGATAATCGTCTAGCTGTGCGTAGACGTTGCCAAGGGCCATGGCCAGGCTTAGATCCTCCGGCAAGCGCTGGATGCCTTCACGTAGCGTGCTGATCGCCTTGTTGGGGGCGTCCTGCAGTTGCCTGCTCGCCAACCGAGCGAAGGATTCTGCCACTGGGGTTTCGTCTTGCGTTGCTGTTCTAAAACTGTCGAGCGCCTGCTCGCTCATGCCCATGGCTTCTTGAAGTTGGCCGATCAGATTGTAAATGTGGGAGCGCTGCGCGCGTGAAAAGGTGGCCAGCACTTTAAAGCAACCGATGGCGCGTTCGTTTTCGCGGCGGCTGATAAATTGACGGCCACGATTATAGCAAAACGCACTGAGTTTTTCGGGGTTGTCCACAACGGGTATGCCCACCTCCAGTAAGGAAAGTGCCCGGTCGTCATGCTTCAACTGGAAAAGCATCGTCGCTGTGGTCAGGTAAAGTTCGGTGTGTTTCGGGTTTTTGGTGATCGCCATCACATAGGCTGCAATGGCGGCCTCCGTGTTGCCCAATTGTTGATATGCGGACGCGAGTCGTTTGTACGGCATGATGTCATGCGGTGCGTGTGAAATGACGTCACCCAGAATCAGGATCGCCTTTTCGGCAAGACCGTTGGCGATGCAGGCCTCGGCGACGCGCATGTAGATCGCTTTGTTGCCGTTGGAAAACTCGGCGGCTTTGGCGTATTCGCGCATGGCGGCGGCCGAGTGCGCGCCGTGTGCGTCTTCTTCGATCAGGCCACTGGCGAAATAGGTGAGGGCGCGGGCGGTGTCGTGGTCTTCGGTGGACAGTGTGAAGGCGACCGGTGTTGGGGCCGAGTCGTGAGCGGTGCTGCAGCCCGCCAGCGTCGCAACGGTGGCGAGGCAAAAGGCATAGCGGGCACAATGCATCCATGCCGATGGTGTTTGATCGCTGATGCTGTCCTTGCGCATAAAGCCTCTGCCTTGTTTATGTAAGGCGAAAGGCTGCATCCAGAAGGGTGGGGACACGGAGGAGGCCCCTCGTTCTGGACACGTTACGCCCTCAGCCACTCCGTATTGTTACGGACAGAGCGGCGACGGAGCAAGTGCCAAGACGTGGCCTCGACGAAAATGCGTCAAAAGATCACTTGTGTAGCGTCTTTATTTGTTTTTATGACGGTTAGCACGCGAACGCTTGCGGTACTTGTGCTTTGTCATCTTTTTGATACGCTTTTTCTTGATCGAACCCACGTTCGCCTCCCTTAGTTACGTCAACAGTTCCAATAAACACGCCACTTAGACACCTTGTCAGTAGCATCGTTCTGAAACCACGATAGCCAAGGGCATATACATATAATACCCTTGTTCCCGGCTATATTCAACCGGCATTTCGCTCACA
>JAPKCZ010000010.1 GCA_028822745.1 Kiritimatiellia bacterium
CGCACCTCGGCGTGGGTACGATCCTATGAAAACGGAGCACCGGCGCACCCGCCCTCAGTCACGATACTTGGCGACCCATGGAGCAATGGTATCTTCGGCGACGCGGATGATCCCAATCTCGCGCTCGGCGTTTTCAGGGGAATCTGACGCGTGTGCGGCGTTTTCTCGAATGTTCGTCCCAAACTCTGCCCGGATCGAACCCGGCTCAGCCTTGGCTGGGTCTGTCGCTCCCAATATACGACGAATCTTGCTGACCGCATCGGGACCGCTATAGACAAGCGCCAACGCCTTACGGTCACCCAAGGCGCTCTTCTGCTCCTCGGAGTATCCAGAAGGGCGATAACCCGTCATGTATTCTGTGATGTTTTCAAACTCGGTTGAGGCAAAAACCGGAGCCAGTTTCTCGCACAATTCGTGCAAGACGTCCGCATCCACCTCGAAGCCGAACTCCTTCGTGACGGCCTCAGCAAGGCGACCTCCCCCAATGCCCTCGAACTTGTCGAGCAATACCTGCTTGACCGGGCCGTAAAACGCCTCGGCTTGCGACACCGTCATTTGAAATAGTTTTGCTCCAATAATCGAGAGACCGGACCGCGACAACATGTCCACAATGCTACCTGGGCGCAGACTCGGCACAGTAAAGTTATCCGGTTTGAGCATCACAAGTGTCTTTTCTTGCTGCGCATTGACGGCGTCGGCTTTCACGGAAGCGTCCATGATCCCCCCGCATGATTCAGAGTATTCAGCCCAGAGCTGCAGGACGCGCCGACTGCGCTCTTCCGTGCTGGCCACCAGAACGGCTGGCTCGAAATACGTGACCGTGTCATCCGCGTCTTGAATATAGTCGCCATATGTATCGCGAACCCGCAGTCCACTCGTTTGTGCATCGAGCTCCACGGGACCCGTCGCATCCCACACGCGCTGGATGGCACCTTCGCCTTCAAACAACAAAAACATGACACGCTTTGGCACACCGGCCTCAGCGTCAGGTGAAAAATTCTTCCTCACGTAATCAACAAGCAGATCACGGGTTTGATTTGAATAGGCGTTGGAGCTCGCCATGATTTCGGAATGTCGATCGATCAGCTCCTGAGACGGGCCAAACATGCGAGCCGCAACCAGATCCAATTGGGTTCTAGCCAAATACCTCGCAATGACGCCACCGGTGCGCGACTTGGAAAGGGTGTAGGGGTTCAGTATGACAAACGCTAATTCTTTAGCCATCCTCAGGCTCACTCTCTCTTTAACTCAGACTCCATGCGCTCATGATGATCGCCAAACAGCCCGCCTTCGTTGGGTCCGACCTCACACAATTGCTCCACAACCTAATACCTCGTGTTGACCATGTAAAGTCAGCGTTTTCACAACGACCCGTCCAGCGCGATTTTGTCCTGATGAGACGCCCCGCTAGCCCTCGCCCTGCTGGGCTGTTGCCCATGACGTTACATGTTTTTTCACGGTACGCCTGTCCAGCCCAGCACGGCGCCCCGCGGCCTCATAACTACCCAAGCGCTCATACAGCTTAGAACAATAGCGGGCGAGCAGCCCTTCCGCATCAAGTCCAAGCCACGCCTCATCCGCATCACCCACCTCGCCGGGCAAGGACGCATAGCTCCCCGTTAACAGAATTCGACGAACAGCCTGCTCCAATTCGCGAACATTTCCCAGCCAACCGTAATCCGGCCCTGTCGATTCGACCAACGCCTCAAGCACACGTGGTGCAATGTCCCCGCTATGAACACCACACAGACGCCGTACAACATGAGACACAAGCACAACCAACTCGTTAGGATCTTCCCGCAGACGCTCAGCCAACCCGGGCACAGAAATCACATCCGAACACAGCCTGTAATAGAAATCCTCACGAAACCCACCTCGCCCTCGCAGATCGGATAAGCGACGATTGGTCGCAGCAATGACGCGCCCCTCAAAACGATGCGTTTCACGGCTACCAACAGGCGAAAACACGCGATCCTGCAGCACAGTCAGCAACTTGATCTGCAGCGCCGGCGACAGCTCGCCGATTTCATCCAGAAAAATCGCCCCGTGTGGGCTACACCGGTCAAATAGCCCGTCACTGGACTGCAACGCCCCTGTAAATGCCCCTTTCTTGTGCCCGAAAAGCTCGGACTCAATCAGCGACCCTGAATACTGCGACAGATTGATTGACGTAAAACAGCGCTGAAAGTTGTCGGCAAAATCGCCGTTGACGGCGTTGTACGGAATGTACCCCGAGCGACCGATCGCCGCCGCACAGGCCCCCTTTCCACTTCCGGTTGCACCAAGGAGTAGCGTCGAAAAATCCTCCATGCGCGACCACAGACGCCGCGTATAAAGAACCATGTCATGGGTAAACACATTTGCCCAAAGCCGCATGCGCAGCTCCTGCATAACAGCGCTGCCCCCCAGCAATCCTCGCTCAATGAAATAGTAGGCCCGCCGAAGTTGATAAAAAATGGCAAAAAAGTGCGCGCTTTCTTCGGGGCTGAATCCACGCGATTGCAGCCCCTCGATGGCCTCATCAGCAAACACAATACGACCACGCGATGTTACGCCTCGCGCATGCCCCTCGATCAAGTCATCAAAAGGCTGAATAACACGATGAAAGGCATCATAGAGAAACACCGCACGCGCCGAAGATTGCTCGGATTCGTCGAAATCAGAAAGACGTGCATAGCCAAGTCCTGCGAAACGCTCAAGACGCTCACGCACCACTCGCGGCGCATCGACAGCCCCTGGGCGATCCGTATGCGCCGAAAAAACAATTTCACGCTCCAAACCCTCCCGCTCACGACTGAACGGATTGCCAAAAGCACTCCGCTCAACCAAACGCAAAAACTCTCGGTCTTCAGCAGCTAACACAACAGGCTTCATGATCTTTATTTGTATACACGATGTACGTTTTATGTCCACTCGAAACGTAAATGGCTTGCGCAACATAATATCGTAAAATGTGCAACCACTTTACAAAAAACGACTTGCGACTTTTCGTCCGAGATGGCACGCCAGATGCAATACAACGGCCAATCCGGGCATTTTCCGGACATCATGCTCAAAACAAAAGGAGACAGAGCAATGAAACCGAAAAAACGACAACGATGGATCGGCGGGGGCACACTTGCCCTCGCGATAGGCTTAAGCACGATCAGCCAAGGGGCCGGCCTCCTCATTGCCGACGGCGGCTTTGGCGGCCAGCTCGAAATAAGAGAGCACCGCGTCAAGGTAACCATCAACAACGGCATTGCCGTGACGCACGTGGATCAAGTCTTTCTAAACAAAGAAAACCGACAAGTCGAAGCGCTCTACACGTTTCCCGTTCCACGCGGCGCATCCGTGGCCAACTTCAGCATGTGGATCAACGGAAAGGAAATGGTTGGTGAAGTTCTAGAAAAGGACCGCGCACGCGAAATATACAATAGTTACAAACGCGTCAAGCGCGACCCTGGGCTCCTTGAACAAGCGGATTTCCGCACATTCGAAATGCGCATATTCCCAATCGCGCCACTGGCCGAACAACGCGTTCAAGTCACCTACTACCAGGAACTCGACGTCGATGACGATGCAGCAACCTACGTATACCCGCTCAGCACATCAACACGTAGCGATATCGACACACGGGTTCACGGAACGTTTGCCATCGACCTCGAGATTCTCTCAACAACACCCATCGCAGTACTCGAAAGCCCAAGCCATGCGGATCAGTTCGTGATCGCCAAGCATGCCGACACGGCCGCACAGGCAAGCCTTGAGCTGAACGACGGCACTCTCGCTCGCGACATCGTGCTGCGCTGCGCCTTTTCGCGCGCCCAGACAGGCATTGACGTGCTAACGAGCAAAGCGCCCAATCAAGACGGGTACATCTACGCAACGGTGACCGCAGGCGAAGACCTGAAGTCGCTCGATGAATCCATGGATTATGTCTTCGTCATCGACATCTCGGGCAGCATGGGCGACGACCGAAAATTGTCATTGTCGCGTGACGCCGTGGCCGCGTTTGTTGATGCACTGGGAGAGGGCGATCGCTATGAACTGATCGCCTTCAACGTAAAACCCAAACCTATCTTCGGCGAACTTCGCACCGTCAGCGCAGACGCACGCGTTGACGCCGACACGTTCCTATCTGGCCTCAGCGCCAAGGGAGGCACCGCGCTCCAACCAGCGATACAAACGGCCTACCGCTACAGCGACCCAGATCGCGTGCTCAATGTTCTGGTGCTGAGCGACGGCTTAACGGAACAACGCGAGCGCGCCGCCCTGCTACGCCTGATCGGCGAACGTCCACGTAACACCAAAGTGTTCTGCATCGGCGTTGGCAATGACGTCAATCGCCCACTGCTCGAACAGATCGCCAATGATGCCGGCGGCCTGGCATCGTTCGTGTCACGCGGCGATAATTTCGACAGGCAAGCTGCCGCATTCAGGCGCAAACTGATGCACCCCGTCGCCACCGATCTGCAACTTGCGTTCAACGGCGTCGAGGTATACGACATCACACCGGCAAAGCTACCCAACTTATATCACGGAAAACCGGTTCGTGTTTATGGACGCTATCGCGGCAGCGGCCCGGTCAACATCAGCGTGAACGCTGACATTCGAGGTCGGACATTCTCCGATTCTACGGAAATCACACTTCCGAAAAGTGACGACACGAACCCGGAAATCGAACGCATGTGGGCATGGCACCGAATTGACGAGCTGCTCAAAAAAGCAGACCGCACAGGGAATCGCAACGCCGTTCGTGAAGACGTCGTCGCCCTGGGCGAAAGTCACTCCATCGTAACGGAGTTCACCTCGTTCCTCGTTCTTGAAAATGACCGTGAATACAAACGCTGGAAAATCGACCGACGTAACCGCGATCGAATCTCTCGCGATCGCCTTGCGCAGGCGCGAACACGCAAACAACTAGACGCCATTCGCAGCAAGGCCATGACCGCGATCGGACCAGAAGCGGCCAAACCCAATCCACCGGCGAAAACGCCGCTACGCGTGGCCCAACGCCAAGCGCGAACACCAGGGTCACTACCGCAACGGAAGTCCAACGCGCAGTCATGGGACTTTGGCTCTGGACCGGTCGGACCGCTATTCCTACTTGTCGCCGCATGGATGCGTCGCCGGAGCGATGCCTGATGCGCAACGTAACACCATCGCCGGGGCATGCTGAAGCCATGCCCCGGCTTCTTCCCGCCGTCGTTTTCACAGCGGCCATCATGCTTCTCACGAAAGTGGCGCCACCGATCGCCCTGACAAGCACCGGCCTGCAAGCCGGCGAAACGTGGCGCCTATTCACACACGCGTGGTTGCATGTCTCAAGCTACCACGCTCTGTTAGACGCAGGTGCATTTGCGATACTGTTTGCCATGATGTCGAACCGAGGGATGCACGCCCGTCTGGCGATCACCGTCGGAGGCATTCTGGGCGGCGCCTTGACGGGCATGCTCGACCCCGATTTTGGAGCCGCGGGACTTTGCGGCCTCTCCGCCGCCGCACACGGACTCATGGCCGTGGTCATCACAGACCGAATTCGCGCGCGTTACCACAAACGACTAAGCACAGCGCCAGAATGCATCGCCATGGGCATCCTTCTGGCCAAGTGCGGCCTCGAAGCGATGACAGGCGGAACCATTCTGACACCGTTCCACATCGGCAACATTGGTCGCCCCAATGCAACCTGTCACATCGGCGGCGTTATCGGCGCACTCGCGATCGCTGAAGCCATTCGCTACGCGAGGGCACACTTGCGCTCCCACGCCCCTTCAAGGTCCACACCCCACTCCTCAACACCTTTTGAATAATTTGGTCCGGCAATTACTGGGCGCAACGACTCCATGCCAATCTTGACCTGATCGCGATACGCGCCTTTCAGAAAATGCAACGCCATCCCCGCGCGCTCTTTTCCGGTGTTATTGGCAAGCGTACAATGCGCAACGCCGTAATTAAAAAAGAGGGCTCCGCCCGCTTTCATTTCGACAGGAACAACCTCATGGACGGTCTCGTCGATCTGGCAGCAAATGTGGTGATCGCTGCCCGTATCCCGCGTGTGCGTCAATGCTTCCCTGTGACTTCGAGGGACAACATGCATGGTCCCATTGGCCACATTCGCATCGTGCACCGCCACCCACATACCAACGCCCTGCGTCGGATCCGGAATACCAAAATAGGCGTTATCCTGATGCCAACTGGTTCCCGACCCATGTCGCGGCGGCTTTACGAAAATCTGATCCAGCTGAAGCAGCACGTCATCGCCGATCAATTGCGTAATGACCGTACGAACCTTTTTTGAAAACGGCAATGTACGCAGCAATTCCGACTTTGGCCCCAAGGGAATGATCTGCAAATTAACAGCGGCACCAGACGGCGTCTCCCCATCGGCAAGCGTCGCCACGTTACAGCCCTCTGCTTTAAGGCGCTCCACTTCCGCTTGAATCGCGGCAACTTCGGGCTCGGAAAAGAATTCATGGGCGACCGTATAGCCGTCCTCACGGTACTGCGTTAGCTGTGCATCGCTTAACATCTCACTCTCCTTCATTAATAGGTTTCGCATAAACAAACAGGAAATATAATATTCCTTTGTATAAATTATTGCGTTTACATTCTTTCGCTGGTAAATTTTACACATGACCCCCGCCTACAATTTTGGGCGCTGGCTTCCGCAGCGCGAAACGCGCGAGCTTGCGGCGCATACCGACGATGGTCTGGAGATCGTGTATGTTGCACGTGGCGAAGTGACTTGGGATTTTGAAGGCCAACCCGTTCATTCGCCGCACCGAACGTTCACGTACACCTGGCCATGGCAGCCACACGGAAGCGCAACCAAAACGGTGCCATCGCTTGAATTATATTGGTTCACCTTCCCCCTCAATCACCGTTACGATGGCTTCGATGACGCGATTCAGTTTGCGCGCAGCCTTGGGTTCAAATCCTCTGAATCGAAGACTGTCGTACAGGGCTTGCGCGCAAACGCAGGCACCGCATTGCAGGCCAACATTTTCCTGCATGAATTGGTATTGCGGCTTTTTCAGGCACTGGAAACGTCGACGGCGCACGACGAAGCTACCGTTCGCAGCCTTTGCCAGACCTTGTTACTTGAGCTGTCCGCCGCCGATCGCCGCGATCGACACGACAACGGCGCCCAAATGGCACAGAATCGCGTTCGCGCCTTTCTGAAACAGGTGCGCGACGAGCACGCAAACCCGTGGACGCTATCGTCGATGGCGAGTGCCTGCCAATTGGGACGCACCCAGTTCACGCGCCATATGGAGGAACTCGCCGGCGACAGCCCGATGCGCTTCCTCAATCGCATTCGAATCGAATCGGCACGTGACCAGCTGACCGAAACCGACGCCGGCATCACCGACATCGCGTTTGCATGCGGCTTCTCCAGCAGCCAGTATTTCGCCAATGTCTTCAAGGCGTATACAGGTCAAACGCCAAGCGACTTCCGAAAAACACCTTTTTTTGAGTCCACTGATCGAATATAGTTCACGGCCTGTTTGACCCACCAATGAAGATGACACACACCATAGACAGATGGCGCGATGCCAGCGCCTTCCTGACTGCATGGATAGGCGTAGTAATACTGCTTCTCGGCGCCCACGACCTCTACGCTCGTAATACGCCCGACCGCACCGCCACAGGGTCGCCGCCAGGCATTTTTCCCTACAAGCCCCCAACCATCTACTGAACACAACGTCCCCTGATTGGGATCTGCGGTCGTTTCAATGGGACCGCGCTGCCGAAGCGACATCCTATGACCTGTATGCCCGACAATTACCTGGAACGTTCCAAAAGCTCACATCGACAAGCAGTACGCAGTGGAATCCAACGCCAACAGATTTTTGGTCATTTCCGGACGGACATTTTGAATGGTATGTCACAGCCCATAACTCGAACGGCGTTCGCTACGCCAATGACACAAACCAGATCCCAGCCATGGCGACCAACTCGAAAGCGAACTGCTGCTCGAGATCCGCACCCCAACCGTCATTCCGAAGAACATTCCCAACCAAGCACCGACAGGCATCTGGCTGCGAACGACAGATTCAGATTACAGGGAAACATTTACCTACCGCTTTGTGCCCGGCCCCGGCGACAGCGCCAATAGCTTTTTCGTCATCACCAACAACATATTTATTCGGACAGGCAGTGACCTTGACTACGAAACCGACAGCAATCACACGATTCGTGTTCGATCGGAGGATCTGGGCGGCAACAGTATCGTTACCAACTTTATGATTACCGTAGCGGACGTCGCCGAATCGACGCACCCCATCCTTTCACTCAACCTCTCGCCATCCAACCACCTCACCTTTGGCTGGTTAAGTGACGTGCAGAATGCGTTCTTGCGGCACTACTCAGATACGCTCCACAGCAACGACTGGCATGCCGCCGGCTCACGTGTTTTCCCGCCAGACAATGCCCCAACAGAAAATGTGCATGCATTACCAGTGAGCCCAAACGCGCGCTACTACCGTTTGGAAAAAAGCGTGCTCGACTAGCGATCTTGCGGCACACGCTTGGCGCGCAGTACCGCGAGCAACCCGTAGCGCGGGCTGCAAGTGAATCCCAGCAGGAAGCACACGGCCAACAGAATCACCATGACGGGTCCGGTCTGCACGTTCGCCACATTGGATACCACAACAGACGCGACCGCGAGCACGACACCAAGGGCTCCGCCACCCCAAAGAATTGCTCGGGGTGAATCCAAATACAGATAAAGGGTTGCCGCCGGCGCAACGAGCAATCCAATCGCCAGAAGCGTACCAACAGCCTGCAATGAAGTCACCATGGTGACGACAACCACAGCCGCAAGCAGATAGTCCATCAGGCGAATACGGATGCCCTGTGTCGCCGCAATGTCGCGTGAAAAAACGAAGATCAACAGTGGACGTTGCAAGAGAATCAACACAGAAAGCACCAACACGCCAGCCACACACATGAACCACAGGTCCCAATCGCCTATTCCCAAAATATTGCCAAACAAGTACTCCTCGACGCGCACATTGGTTGTCGTCTTTTTCAAAATCAGAATACCCACAGCGCTCGCCGCTGTGTACAGAATGGCTAAGGCGGCATCGCGATCAATGCGTGAATTGGCAGACACGCTTTGCGATCCCAGCCCAATAACCATGGCCGTCAAAAACGCACCCAGCAAGGCGCTGTAAGGATTCAGCCCCGCGATCAATGCACCCAACGCAACACCCGGAAACAATGTGTGAGAAAGCGACCCCGCAAAAAGGGCTCCGCGTCGCAACACAACGTAGCCGCCGACGTAACCATTGAGAAAACCAATCATAACAGCAGCCAATAGCGCGCGTTGATTGAACTCATACGCCATCATGTCGGAGATCACATTCATACCGGTGCCCCGAAGGCTTGCGTCAGATTGCTCTGCGTCAGCGTGGTGGCGCTGGGCCCTTTCGCGATCAAGCGACGATTCAAGAGAACGACTTCATCAAAAATCGCCTCGACGGTCGTTAAATCATGATGCGCCGCCAACACAAGGTGCCCGCTGGATGCAAGATCGCGGAGTAATCCCGCGAGCAGATTCTGGGCTGGTGGATCCAAGCCCGCGAAGGGTTCGTCCAACAACAACACGTGCGCCTCCTGAGCCAACGCACGCGCAATCAAAGCGCGTTGCTGCTGACCCCCCGACAAGGCGCCAATCTGACGCGCCGCCAGGTCTTCGATACGCATCGTCGCCAGAGCAGCATCCACGGCATCATGATCCTTTTTCGCAAAAGGCGTCCACGGCCCAAGCAAAGGATAGCGCCCCATTTCAACAACGCCGCGAACCGTCATGGGAAAATCCCAATTGATGTCTGCGCGCTGCGGCAAATATGCGATTTCATGGGTGCTTCGCGTGACAGGTTGGCCGCGCCAAATAACACGCCCCGTACTGGGCGGCACCAACCCTACCATGCGTTTCATCAAGGTGCTTTTTCCGGCACCGTTGCCGCCGATCAACGCCACAGCTGTGCCGCAGTTGAGTGCAAGCGACACATCATGAAGTGCGCATATCGCACCGTAGTGCACATGCAGACCATCGATTTTCAGAACATGATCGGCGTGAGCGCACGTGGCATCACTCATGATGATGCTCCCACGAGAAGCTCAAAGGCTCTTCAACGTCTCCAGACACCCACAAGGTTTGTGAACGCGGAGCACGCCTATCCGCTTCGACCACCAATTCAACAGCAACCGGGTTCTCACCCAACGTCGCCTTCAACCAAAACTCCGTTCCGTACGCGTCGAAAACCAAAGGCAATTCTTCTTCAAAAACAGATTGCGTCGCCGAATTACTCGTCTGCCACAGCACGACGTCATCCTGCTCAAGCGCAACATGCGTTGGCGGCGAGGAAAAGTGCAGACTAATCCATGCTTTTGTCGCCGTCGACGCCACAACAGGCGCCGCCTCGGGGTGAACATGCGATTGTGCAACACGCCAGATAGGCACAACGAGAACCGCCCACACGAGGACGAACACCCCCCATTGCAGTAGTGGCTTTCCACGCATAACGCGACCTTATTGCTCCTGTGTCAGCGTGTTGACGATGATGTCGACATTGTGCCTGATCAAACCGATGTAGCTTGGGCTATCGTTCGGCAATGTGCCCGCCAACAGTCCGGCACCGACGCGTACACCTGTTTCGTTGACCATGTCGCGCATCAGATTGGCAGGCGCATTTTCTTCGGGAAAAACGGCGATCACGTGTTCATCACGTAGTGTTTTGATGACCTTTTTCAAGTATCCGGGATCCGGCTCTTCTTCACTCGAAAGCCCCTGTACGGTGATGGCGCGCATGCCAAATTCACGACAAAAATAGCCGAAGGCAGCATGCGCTGTTGCCAGCTCGCGGTCGGCGCGCGGAATACGGGCAATTCGCTTGCGCGCCCACGCATGCAATTCGTCGAGCTGCTTAGCGTAGTCAGCAGATCGCGCTCGGAATGCTTCTGCGTGTGCAGGGTCGATGGCAACAAGCGTCTCGGTGATGGCACGCGCAGCACGCTTCGCATTGCGGACGCTATGCCACCAGTGCGGGTCGATTCGTCCGATCGCGTGCGACGGGCAGCAGACGAACGTCTCACAGGTTTCCAGATTCAACGACGGCACGCTAGCGCCAACATCCAAGAACGGAATGTTGCCGCCCAGCGCTTCTCGAAACTCATCGAGATACGTTTCGACACCCTTCCCGGCCGCCATGACCAGTACGGACCGAGACGCATCTTTCAAATTCGACGGCGAGGGATAAAACTGATGCGGGTTCGCGCCGCGAGGCATCAGATCAATCACCTCAACATCATCGCCGCCCACCTGGCGGGCCAGGTCGCTGACAATTGGATTCAGCGATGCGATGCGAATGGGCGCGCCGGAAGCGACGGCCGCCATTGCGCAGCACATGACGACATAAATGATTTTAACCATAGCCCAACAACCACGCTTTCTGACCACGCCCACGGAACACGGCATGAACCACGACTCTTATTGATATAACACTATCATTATCAAATAGTGGCGCCATGGTCAAGGCTTGGCTTCCCTCTGCGTCAGCAGCAACATTCGCCGTTTTGGCGAGAAAACGTTTTCGTAAGCCCCATACGCTTGTATGATCCTCAAATGAACAAACCCGTCCGCACATCAAAACGCGCGGCCGAAGACCGCGGTCAACGCGACCACGGTTGGCTACAAGCACGTTTCACCTTTTCATTTGCGAACTATGTAGACCCGGATTACATGAATTTTCGGGCTTTACGCGTCATGAACAACGACTCCATTCAGCCCGCGGGCGGCTTTCCGTCACACCCCCACCGCGATATGGAAATTCTGACTTACGTCATCGAAGGCCGACTGGAACATCGCGACAGCATGGGCAATGGCGCAATCATCGAAGCAGGCAACCTGCAATACATGAGCGCCGGACGTGGCGTGACGCACAGTGAGTTCAACCCTTCCGATCAGGACATCGCGCATCTCTACCAAATTTGGCTGACACCCAATCAAACGGGTGGGGAACCGCGCTACGTTGAAAAACGCCTGACCGATCAGGTCATTCAGAACGAATTGAGCCTGCTTTTTTCCGGCGATGGTCGAAACGAATCAACGGAGATTCGTCAAAACGCCGACGTCTACTTTGGACATATGGAACCCGATCACATCCTCGCGGTACCTGCATCGACGTCCACACCACATGCCTGGGTTCAGATCATTTCGGGCGCCGCAACAGTGCTAGGCGACACACTTCAAGCTGGCGACGGGCTGGCTATAGAAAATGCAAATGACGCGTTCGACATCAGAGCAAATGCGGAAAGTCGCCTATTTGTTTTCCGACTGAGTTGATGAACGATCATCTTCAATCGCTATGCTACAAAAACACTGTCAACAACCTACACAAGGACATTCCTATCAAAGATAAAGCACCCATGATTGCCCGCGGCGCACTTGGCCTCTTGTGAAAGTACTCGAAATCATTGGCGGGATCCTTGTCGCCGTGCCGAAAACGCGTAATCTTGGACTCCTTATATTGACACCCATTATCGTCAACATATTGGCGATTCATGTTTATGTAATGGACGGGCAAGACTTGTTCGATCCACCGGTTGTGCTTATCACACTGCTTTGCGCGTTCCTGATCGTTTCCGCCCGAAAACAGATCACGCAACTTCTCAATTAGCCTCAGACAGCCTGCAAGGAACGCAATGGACGACCCAATTGTTGCCGACAACAAGTCTGTACCCGTTGAGCTAAAAGCAGGAGATGAGTACTACTTCTGTACCTGCGGAAAGTCATCCAATCAGCCCTTTTGCGATGGTTCCCACAAGGGCGGCGCCTTTGCACCCAAAGCGTTTGTGGCCAAGGAAGATGGCGAAGCCTATCTCTGCAAATGCAAACAGACTGGCAATGCGCCTTTTTGCGACGGCAGCCATGCTCAGATTCCCGATGCACACGTCGGAAAGGCGTTCTCATTGCCACAGAAAACCAACGCACAGGCGCTGCCCCCCTGCTTTTCCGTGATCATATATCTGTCCCGACCATTCCGGCGCTTGCACGGGCTCGGCATCATCTGGACACGTGTGGTGCAAGTGGACGCGTTACCTTGATCATCACAGGTGGCCTGCGCACGCATAGCGACTTCATCAAAGCAATGGCACTTGGCGCTGACGGCGTCGCCGTCGCCAACTCGGCCATGCAGGCAATCGGTTGCGTCGGCGCACGAATCTGCAATACGAATCTCTGTCCTGCAGGGGTTGCCACGCAGAATCCCGAACTTCGCAAGAAGCTTAACGTCGACCATGCGGCGCAGCGCCTTGCTCGGTTTTTCAGCGCCAGCACGAAGCTCATGCAAGTCATGGCACGCGCATGTGGGCACACACATCTACAACAGTTCGCGAAAGAGGATCTCGCAAGCTGGCATAAAACGACCGCCGACTTGGCGGGAATCGGAATGGTCAGGGTTCAGCCTCGACCGTTAGCCCGAGCGGCGAGATGCTTGGTTTTGGGCCGTAGCGAGACGCGCACGATTGCGTTCAATACGGCGCGGAGCCCACGTTTCCATTGGCAGCGCTCGTCCGTCACGAACGTAATCCACAAGGCGCGCAGCCAACCAGGGCGCATAGAGCACACCTTTGCTAGCGAAGCCATTGAAGATCCACTGATGTTCATCATCAGGATGCGGACCAACAATAGGCACGCGAGCGACGGCGACAGGGCGAATGCCGGCCTGGTGATCAATCACCTCAAAGGGAAGCTTCAGAAGGCCACGAAGCTCACGCTCCAGCTCGACACGTCCTTCTTCTCGTGGTTTCGAACAGGTGTGATCCCAGGTATACGTTGCGCCGCATCTGAAAAGATCATCGCCAATGGGCTGTAAGAATTTCCCAAAACTGTAGACCTGGTGTGTTGCGAGTCCTGGAACGCGTACAATAAGGACGTCACCGTGCGCATTGCGCCAACCGGCGTCCTTCCAAAGCGGATTCTCTGCAGCGCGAGCACCCTCAGCCCATACCGTGAGGGCGGCATCGCTCTGAGGCGGCCCCCACGCGTTCTGATCTTGGCGGCGCTGTCGCAACGCATCCAGCATATTGGGCAGATCGACCCACCCACCGCCGTCGATGCAAACGGCACCCCAAGGCGCCTTGATAGGCAAATCTGACACGTCAACCGTTCGCACGAATTCAGATGAGGTGCGTGTGTCCCATTCCTGTGCCTGTTCTTCGGATCGAAAAATTCGGCACGTCGGCAACGGATGAAACAGCGTCGTTCCCAATTCCTGTTGAAGCGATGAATAGAAGTTAGACATTGCAGGAAGGGCGTCGTCGATACGCCAACTTGGTGCAAGACGCATACCGGTGAGCGGTGTAAAGAGACCGGCAGCGACGTCACTGGACGCCGGCCCACCATCATCCCAGACACGCACGCGCAACCCCGAGCGAGCAACAACCTCGGCAAGAATGGCGCCAGCCAGCCCATGGCCTATGATCTGAAATTCGGGGTCCGTCAACGTGTCACCCTCAGGTGTTCATCGACAATAGGCTTCAGCGCTCTGAACCTGACATCACCCATTCCGTGAACTAAGGTTTCTGGTTTTCGGATACTCGAATGGCGTCCAGTAGGCGCTTTGCGCGTACGTCGAGGATCGGCGAAATATCGGGCCGCTTGCGCACATCCATGATTCGCGAACGCGCCTCGGGCATTTGCCCCAGAGAAATCAGAAATTCAGCGTGGTTAAGACGCGTTTCTGTTGCCGAGTAGTCATCATCACGAATTTTGCCCATCGCTTGATCCATATAGACGCGTGCGCGCTCCAAGTCGCCGCTACGCATGTACACCATGGCAATTGTATCCAAAATAACGAATGAATTATTGCCGGAATCTACCAATTTCGGGAGCAACTGGCGCGCCCGCGGCAGGCCACTCGGCACCATGGCCAAGTTGTAAATCAAGTTATTGAGAACACCGAGGTCGTCTGGACGAGACTTCAGCGCCGACTCAAGTATGCGTATTGCCTTGAGGTTTTGTCCCTCCTGACGCGCTGCTTCGGCCGCCAGCCTGACCGAACGCACGCGCAACGCCGTGACATCGGCGCCCATGACAGGCTCCAGAATACTCAACGCTCTTTGGGTGTCGCCTCTTTGGAAAAACACGTGACTGAGATGCTCCGCCCATTCAACATCTTTAGGAAATTCTTTTCGTAGATACTCAAGCGCACTGATCATGTCCCCGTCCTCTTCAACCTCGGTGGTTTTGATCCAAACGATGGCCTTGTAAAAAACGGTTGGGTCGAACGCATTTTCGATCCCTTTTCGTGCCATCGCGCTGGCCAAATCTGCATCTTTCTTTTGCATTGCGCACTGCAAAGCCAATGCGTATGCGGAAAGCAAACCCTTCGCTTCAGCAACGGCGTGTGTTGCTATTTCGGACGCAATATCGACCATGTCTTTGCGCAAGCACAGATCCCCTGCGCGTACCCATGTACGTGCAGGAAAATCCCCCTCACGCAGCGCCTTGGCGACAAAGGGTCCTATTGCATCTTTCTTTTGCCCTGCACGAATACGTGACACCAATTCGGCCAACCAGACGCCCCCATCCTTTGGACAAGCAAGTCGAGCACGCGCGATATGTTCAGTGTCGCCTTCAGATAAAGCAATCAGAGTACGATTCAGGACTGGCGAATTGGGAAGATGCTTAAGGGCCTCTGACTCCGCATCCATGGCTGCAGAAAATGCGCCGCGGCGTGCCGCCATAATCGCAACGTGATGCAACAGATCCGCCTTTTCAACAGCATCGCGCCCCAGCCGCTCCCACGTCTGCCATTGCCCCGACTTGCCCTGCCCCCCGTGCTTTAACCACTGCGCCTTCAACACGTACGACTCGCGCAAAAATGCGTCTATCGAATCCCTAGCAAGGTCCAAATAGGTCGCCGCATCTTCTGCGTCGGACGCGGGATCGGGCGCCTTTTTCCAGCGCGCGCGCGAAAGCGTGGCTTCGGCGATCAGCGGAACCAATTCCTGGTCAGACGCAATATTTTCACGAATGACAGGGACACCAATCAAGTTATGCAGGCGTTCCGCCTCTAGCATACGCCCCGTTAGCACCGCCAATCGAGCCGTAGGATGAACAGCAATGTCAACGGACAGATTCCGCAACAGATGATAAGCCTCTTCGTCGTGTCCAAAAATATCCCAGACCGCAGCCTCAACAACCGGCAGGCGCTCGTGATCCGGAAAGCGCGCTGACAACGATTGCGAAACGTGCAATGCGCCAACGCCGAAGCCCAAATTCAGAAGCGCGTTGATGTAGAATAAATCGCCTTGGAGTTCGCGGAAATCGGCGACGTGAATATATTCACGCGACGCGCTATAAGCCTCTTGCCAACGCGCTTCACGGTCGTAAAGCTCCACATGCTGCAAGAGTACCGAGGCTTTACTGTTCTCAAATTTTGCAGCGCGGACATCCAGCTTCGCGTGCGCTTCATCATAAGACCCCATTGCGGACAATACGCTTGGATAAACAGCGTAGTCGCGCTCAGTAAGCGTCCCCGAAACTTCACGCTGCTGGAGTTGTTCGAGAACGCGGGCAAGAAAACGTCCCTGATGATTCTCCAGGCGCGGCGAGTCCAGCGCCTCTCCCAAGGGCACGTTGCGCCACAGCCGGTTGAAGGGCCATACATCCCTGGTCATGGCCTTAACCGGGCGCAGATCAACGACGTCGGAACGCTCCCCACCCAAACTCAAATGGTGCTTTCTAAAAACGTACCACGTGTGACCAAATTGCGCTGGTGTAAAATTAATATCCGGGTTGGTCGGATCCATCTGCATGAGTCGCGAATAGGCGCGCCAGCCGAGGTCAGGGCGAAAGAGCTGAAAGCAATACCCCATGTAGACGGTGATCTCATTAATACCAAGTTGATCAATTTTACTTTCGAACAGACGAGCAAAACGCTCCTCCCATTCCGACCCGGGGCGGTTGGATGCCAGATGAAAAATCCCTTTCAGAAAATCGCTATCCTTGGGGAACTGCCGCAGTACATGCCGCATGGTTCGTTGCAACCCCTTAAGGTCGGCCGTACGAATCTGCGCATGCATAACAATCTGCGCAATGCCCGAATCCGCATAAGGCCCATCATCATCACACGCCGCAATGGCCGACCATTGCTGATGGCGTGCGAGATAAGGGAACATTGCCCGAATGCGTCCCAAATCGATGACGGTATGCGCGGCCTTACGTAAATATTCGCTGGCGAGGTCGGGTTCGTCTCGATAGGCAGCATATTCGGCTCGGATCATGGCAACGCCTGGAAGTTTTCGTGCACTTACAGGAAGCGCGTCAATCAACGCAACCGCGGCCTCGGGTTTGCCTAGAGACATTAGACAAAAGCTCTTGAGCACGGTTTGATAGGCCGAGAGCCCATTGGGCATCTCATCGAACAGCGCGAGCGCCTCATCAAACTTGTTGCGATTGACGAGAATCAGGACACGCTGCCCGGACAAATCCTGATTGCCCGGCGCCTTGTCCAGTGCATGCATCACAGCTTCCTCAGCCTTGGCCAGATCTGATTGAATCAAGCCATCAATGACGCGCCTGCGCATTTCATCTCGATGCGCGGGCCGCGACTTGTACGCAAGGGCCGATACGCCACCGATACATACCATGCCAAACACAAGTAAGTAAGACCACTTGAAGAGCAGATACCAAAAGCGTGGCAAGTTGGACGCTTTCTGGACATTCTCCAACTCCCCACTTGCTATGCCGGTGCGTTTTTCATGACGACGCGACTTGATGGACTTGTACAGGGACAGCTCAGCCTGAGACAACATGATGGTTCCAAGAAGAAAAATACCCAAGGTGTCGTGCAGAAAGTTTTCGGTCCAGGCCGCGTCCATTTTCGGGGCCAAATTAGTCACCATGGCGATTCGAAACATATTGACGAGCAGAACTTGCGCCAGACCAAGCACAACAAAGAAAAGCGTTTCGAACCAAGCCAGACGGAAAATCAAGGCGACGCCCAGTACGGTATAGGCGACGACCGTACCGGTGGACATGCCGCTACAGACATCAGGCACGGTGATCTGATCAAACCCGTTGAAAAGGGTGATCCCGTCTGCCCACACGGGAACATTGATGCAATGTAACATCCACTCGGCGCCGTTAACCGACCACGTTTGCATT
>JAPKCZ010000272.1 GCA_028822745.1 Kiritimatiellia bacterium
CTACTTCGTCCCATATCTCGTTCAGCCGCTGATGGGTGGCGCTGTCGATGGCATTCATCCGCGTGGGACGATCTAATGTGACGTGCGCCACATGGTCTTGGACGTCGAACGTGACACTCATTCAGTAGCCTCAATCCTCAAGCGCGCAGCCAAATCTTGCAGCACCTCGTCTGTATGCTCGCCCAGTCGCGGTGGCAAGCGGTGCACCTGCATCGGTGCGTCGCTCAGATGTACGGGCGATCCAACCACTGTCATCAGCCCTAGCACTGGATGATCAATCGGCCAAAGCATGTTGTTAATCTCGGTTTGCGTATCAACAAGGGCATCCCCCAACGTGCGAACTGGCGCACACAGTAAATCTTGCGCCTCTAATCGCTCCAGCCAATAGGCAGAGCTGTTGGTGGCAATCTGATCGCGAAAGGTTTGCTGCAGGAATGGTTTGTTGGTCCGCTGCACCTCGAGCGTCGGATAGTCCGGCGACAAGTCGCCAATTTCCAAGGAAGTGCAGATGTCTCGGAGCGGATTCGTTTTGAACGCGCCAACGATTACGATTGCTCCATCGGTTGTATCAAAGATACCTGTGAGCGGCATTGCTGCCCAATTCAGAACTTCGCGATGTTTTGACCACTGCGCGGCCTCCTGCATCTGCATGGCGATCATACTGTCATAAAGGGAAACATCTACCTTCTGACCCCGCCCTGTCTTCTCGCGCATCAAGAGCGCGGCAAGGATGCCTTGAACCAAGTGCATGCCCGCCGAATAATCACACAATGTCGTTGGATAGATGGACATTGGAATGGAGGGGTCTTGGGTCTTTTCCATCACGCCCGACATTGCTTGCGCCAGCACATCTTGACCGCCTTTGTGCGCATTGGGGCCGTTGGGTCCGTAGCCCGTGCCCGAAGCGCAGATAATTCGAGGGTTGACTTGGCTCAACGCATCATAGCCAAAGCCAAGACGGTCCATCACACCTGCGCGGAAGTTGTCTACGACCACATCGGACGTGCGCACGAGATCGAGGATTTGCTGACGCCCCACATCGGACTTGGGGTTAATTTCGATTGACCTTTTGTTACGGTTAAGTGAAACGAACACAGCGTTATTCATTGCTTCTTCAGACGTTTCGCCGAAGAAGTTCCGGCTCAGATCACCCGTGCCAGGACGCTCAACCTTAATCACATCCGCGCCAAAGTCGCCCAACATCTGGGTCGCGCAGGGGCCAAGCATGACTTGAGTGAAGTCGATCACCCTGGTACCGCTGAGCGGCATATTATCTATTGACATCAGTAGACCTCATTATTCCGCCGCAATGTTGTTTTCGCACAAAGCATTTGCGGATGGTTCGTCGCCGGGGTCAGCACCCTGAGCACGCATTTGTTTTTGAATAGCTTTGTAATCCACGTCCCGCAGTGCTTGATCGCTGTTCAGCGCTAAGGCCACGGCAATCCCAGCCGCCTCGCCTTGAGCTTGACAGGGCGGTATTTCACGGCTCATTTTTTGAGCGTCGCTTTCAACTGAATAATGCCGACCTGCTACAATCAAGTTGTCGATCGCCTTGGGTAAAAGCGCACCATACGGCGTGTAATAGTCGCGCCCGCGGCATACAGAAGTTTCGAAGTGGCGACGAGACTTTACGTCATCTTTGGTGACAACATACTCGCCTTGCAACATGCGTGTCTGGCGGATACCCATCTGTTCGGCGGCCCCCAGCATTGCTGCGTTTTCAAAGCCGGGAATGTTTTTTTTCGCAAAGTTATAGAGACGCATCATTCGGTCGCGACCTTCGCATTCAGACTCCACCATACTTTCAACCGACAATCCATCATATCCTGGCATGTGGGGGCAGTTACACCAAACCACGCCAGGGATTGGTGTCTTAAGCCACCACATACCCCAGGCTCCACCAATGCGGCGACGGGCTTCACGGTCCAGTTTTTTATATTCTTCCGGTTGCGAAAATTGAAAGTCGATGGCTTTTTCAGTATCAACGTTGGCCATGCGAAAAACGGTCGTTACGATAAACTGTCCATCGATATAGTCCGCGCCTGCCGCCACGCCAACATCCAAGTCTCCCGTGCCATCAACGATGTATTTGGCACGGACTGCTTGCCGTCCAAGCTTAGTCTGCGAAATGACACCAGTGATCTTGCCACCCTCACGCAGCACGTCTGAGAACCAGCTATGTGTGCGCAAATTGATCTTTGCTTCCCGCACCATGTCGAGGCTCACACGTTTCCATCCATCGGGATCGAAGGCCACTGCATGAATAATCGGTTGGGGCATCATCGCCTTGTGAAAATCAATGCAGCCCCAACGGGACCACTTTTGCCACATTTCAGAGTTGGTCTGACAGTCTTCGCTTGGCGGATAGACTGCCGCGTCCTGCTTTTCCATCCGTTCGACAAATTCGCTGACAATACCGGTGGTGACCACCTCATTACCCTCGTTGACCATGTCATCCAGCACCAGCACCATGCCACCCGAGGCCATACCACCCAGATGGTGATAGCGTTCGAGTAACGTGACCGAGGCACCGTTTCGTGATGCCGAAATTGCGGCGGCATGACCCGCAGGTCCCGCGCCCACGACGACCACATCGCAATCTGCGACAACGGGAATCTGTTCGCCCTCTGTCTTGACAAATGTTGTGTTACGATTTGACATTTTATGTCCTTTCAAACAATGTTCTATCCAGCTGGAAATTGGTTTACCAGCGAATGATAAGTTTTTCAGCGATTGAGACACCCGTAAACAACAACACCGACAAGCCAGACGACATAAATACTGTTGCATAGAGAAGGGGTGCTCGAAAATTAAACGTACTCTCGATGATCAGCGCTCCAAGCCCGACATTTGCCCCTATCCATTCGCCCACAATCGCGCCGATCACACAAGTCGTGGCCGCAATTTTCAGGGCTGAAAATAAGAAGGGCAGAGAAGACGGCAGGCGGATCTTCCAAAACACCTCAGACTTTGAGGCTGATAGAATTCTAGCCAGTTCTAACGCTTGGCGTGAGACTGACTGTAACCCACGTACCATGTTCACAAGGGTTGGGAAGAAACAGATCAGAGCGGCGATCACTACTTTGGCAGTCATGCCGGGACCAAAGATCAATACTAAGATCGGCGCGATGGCAAGGATTGGAATGGTGTTGATGAAAACTGCAATAGGGAAAAAGGCGCGCTCAACCAAGCGGCTATGGACGAAGGCAACAGCGATCAACACTGCCGTCAGGTTGCCTATGAAAAACCCAGCAAGGCTTTCCATGAAAGTAGGCCAGAAATTTAGCATCAAAAGAGGAAAGTCGGTCTTGAAAACACTAACGATGTCAGAGGGCGCTGGCGCAATGTAGGTTGGAACTTCAAAAATGCGTACACCGAATTGCCATATCAGCAACAATGTCAGAGCCGCTCCCACGGGGATTGCAATGTTTTTCAACCGAACGCGCGACTGCTCTGATAGACCCTGCCGATATACTTTTTCTGTGTTCACTGCCTCAGACGTAGACATCAGCATTCCTCCAGTAGTTTGCGCAAAAGACCGCAATACTTGTTGAATTTGGGCATTTCGCGCAACGCAATTTCGCGAGGAAAAGGTAAATCAACTTGAACAACTTCTTTGATGCGCCCCGGATCGGCTTTGAGCATCAACACTTTTTGCCCCAGAAACACAGCCTCTGGGATTGAATGTGTGACGAACAAGATCGTCGTCTCAGTTTCCTTCCAGATATCTAACAGTTGAAGATTCAGGCGGTCTCGTGTCATTTCATCTAGCGCCCCAAAGGGCTCATCCATCAGCAACAGCTTCGGCTGGCAAACAAGTGCACGCGCAATCGCCACCCGCTGACGCATACCACCGGACAATTCATGTGGTAGGGCATTTTCACGTCCCTTTAGCCCAACCAATTCGAGCAATTCACGCGGCGTCCGGTCGCCTTTTGGGATTTTGATGCCCCGCTTACGTCCGATCTCAAGTGGCAGTTCGACATTTTTGAGCGCGCTTCGCCAAGGCAAAAGCGTGGAATCTTGAAAAACAAAGGCAAATTCACGCGCCAAACGCGCGGCCTCAGTGGATTTTCCAAGGATCTCCACCGTACCGCTCGCTG
>JAPKCZ010000273.1 GCA_028822745.1 Kiritimatiellia bacterium
ATGGTTGAGAAGTTCGATCAGGCTGTGGGCAAGGTGCTGCAGGCCCTGGATGACCATGGCTTGCAGGATAATACGCTGGTGGTTTTTTCGTCGGATAATGGCGGCATCGCAGCAGTGTCGACCCAGAAACCCTATCGCGCGGGGAAAGGCTCCTACTACGAAGGTGGCATTCGTGAACCTCTGGTGATGCGCTGGCCGAGCAAGATCAAAGCGGGCTCAAGCAGTGATGCACTGGTCTGCACGCTCGACCTCTACCCGACTTTTCTTTCCGCTGCACGTTTAGCCACGCCAGCCAACACGATTCTAGATGGCGTCGACCTCATGCCCCTGATGACCGAGAGTGGCAGCATTGAAGAGCGGGCCCTGTACTGGCATTTCCCAATCTACCTGCAGGCCTACAACCCGAAAAAAGATGATGGGCGCGACCCCCTGTTTCGCACCCGACCAGGGTCCGCCATGCGCTTTGGCAAATGGAAGCTTCATGAGTACTTCGAGGATGGCGCCTTCGAACTCTATGATCTCGAAAGCGATCCCGGTGAACGCAACGACCTCGCGGCCAACTTGCCGGAAAAAGTTAATGCGCTGAAAACGATGCTCTTCAAATGGCGTACCGATATCGATGCACCTGTACCGAAAAAACTGAATCCGAAATTTATCAACTAGCCTGATGAAAAGCGGTGTCGCCGGGTGAGCGACGCTGGAAACGCGAAGGCACGGAGACCAATATGAAACGATTAGCAGCCACGCTATGCATACTATCACTAGGAGGAACGACGATGTTGGCCGACAACAGATATTCCCCAGACCAGAAGGTGCCGTACAAGCGCGTACAGAGTAGCCCGCAAGCGCCGGAAAAAGATCGCGCGCTCAATCTGGAGATCTTTAATCCCGATGGTCACAAGAAGGATGATAAACGTCCGGCGATTGTTTTCTTCTTCGGCGGTGGCTGGACCGGTGGAAACACACGCCAGTTTTACCAACAGTCGCGATTTCTTGCTGACCGCGGCATGGTGGCGATGTGCGCTTGGTACCGTGTAAACACGACACCTTTCGACTGTGTCGAGGATGGCAAATCCGCCGTGCGCTATATCCGTGAGCATGCAGCGGAGCTGGGCGTGGACCCCGACCAAATTGTCGCCTCCGGCGGCTCAGCGGGCGGTCACGTCGCAGCGTGTACGGGGGTCATTGAGGGCTTCGATTTGGAGACAGAGAATCTCGCGGTCTGTTCTGTGCCCAATGCCATTGGTGCTCTTTAACCCCGTCATCGACACGACAGAAAAAGGCTATGGCCTGAAGAAGGTTGGCGAAGACCGCAAGACCGACATCTCGCCATGTCATCATGTAAAAAAGGGCATCCCCCCACGCTCATTATGCACGGCACGAGCGATCCCACCGTGCCCTTCGAAAACGTGGAGCGCTTCACCAAACTGATGAACGACGCAGGAAACACCTGTACGCTCATGCCTTTCGAAAATGCGGGCCACGGCTTTTTCAACGGCTCCGCCTTCCGCAAGGGCTCCTCGAATGCCAAGTTCGACGCCACCATGAAACAGACCGTCGACTTCCTGACCGAACGGTTCCGGCTACGCCGGGTTAAGGTGAAGATTAGGATAAAGATGAGGGCTGGATTCTCTTCCCATTGTCTTTACCCTAATCTTTACCCTTGCCTCCTCTGCAACTTCTTTTTCCAGGCCAGCTACTCAACCAGCGCCCCCATACGTCCCAACCAGCATGTGGCGCTTCTTGCCGTACCCAGGGTGCCGCTTGACTGTGAACCCGGCCTCGCGCAGGCCGCGCTTAACGGTCCCAGACGCGGTATAGGTGCTAACGCAAGCAGAAGGCGCAGAACGATCCGCTATGGCACCCATAATGCCTCCCGCCCACATGGCGACGTTACGATCAGGCGCAAAGCCATCGAGGAACCACGCATTGACATCACGAGGATATGAGGCCATCGCGTCAGCAACATCTTCAAAGACGAGCGTCAAGGTTACACGATCATCGTCGAATGACAACGGGTGCACGCCAAACGGGCATGGCGGATAGCGCTCACACAGATCACGCGTCAGCGACTGAAGCTCAGGCACAGGTGGACATGCGCGCTGCAAATCCTCCGACGATAATGGATGGCGCTCACAACTAATGTAGTCAAGTCGTGCTTCAGGCGATGCCGATTCACGAAACATGCGCAACGCGCACAGAAAATTCAACCCCGTACCGAACCCGAGTTCGCCCACAACGACGCGCTCCCCGCTGGCGAATCGCTCGGCGAGCCCACACGGCGCCAGAAAGACATGCTCTACCTCATCCAAGCCGTCACCAGAGTAATAGACATCCTCGAACAGAGGCGAATAGGGCTTACCGTCCCGTATGTGCAACAGGCCCCACTCGCGCGCGCGGCCTGACTTTGAAATCTCACTGGAAACGGGTGAACGGTCCTGCATTGCGCACCTTCCTTGACACGCCAGAAACAGCGCGGCCTGATTGCTTGCCCGAGAACCTACCCTGATTCTTGCTGCCTGCATACGCGCAACACACCCACCCCGCTACAACGCGTTGGTCGTCTTGCGGTAGCGTTTGAGTGTGATGCTGATTTCTGAACGACGGTTGCGGGCCATCCAGAGCGTTTCAAAACGTTTCATGAGTGATGTCATCTCGCGCTTGAGCTGACGGCGCGCCGCTGGCGTGTCCAATCCACCGGGGCCAAGTACCGTGAGCTTACGTGCAGCATGTGCGAGGGTGTCCGCGGCAAATACCCAGTACGGAAGCACACCCACCGGATCACAACCCTTGCGTTTGGCGTAACGATCCAACACCGCACGCAGTTTCTCCACGCGCGCCAGTTCCCGGCGGCCAAAAGCGGCATTCAACCGGATGGGCTTGTAGTAAATCGCACCGCGGCTTGCCACAGAACCATCCATCGGTGACGTATGCGACAGCACAGCATCGCCCGGGCAGGCAAAGAAAATGTGATGCCAGATGCCTTGGTAATAGGTAGCCGCACTGGTCTGCGCCACATCCCCCAACCCTTCGATTGCGCGACTCAATTCCTTTGCGTCTGCGCCAAGGAAGCATGCCGCAAAGCGATCCGTAAAGGTGGCCTGATTGGCCCCTGTATGCCAGCCCTGCTCGGCCCCGAAGAGATAGCCATGGTAGGAGAACTCCATGAAATTGAAATGCCCGCCGTCGCCCCAGTCGGTATTCAGGAACCCTTGGGCACCGTGTTTATGCCCTGCAGCGGCAAAACCAGCAATACTGGCCATCGCCTCGGGGAGACGCGGAAACAGACTGACCCAACTCGAGGTACCCGGGCAGGCATAAAACGGCAACCCCGCCGCCTTGAAATCCTTAATGCGGTCGAAATCCGCGCACGCATCATAAGCCCAATCGAGCACCGTTACGTCGGTGGGTATCTCGGAAATAAGCTTTGGATAGTGGCGAATGATGTCGCCCCAGAACATGACTTGTTTTCCGTATTTGCGCGACAAGTTGCGGACCGCCTTGATGTGGTTCAGATAGACGACGCCCTTGCCCTTCTTGCGACACATATCAAAGCTCTGACCCAAGCCGAGATCAAAGGTCTCGTCGCAGCAAATATTGAACCGCTTCGAACGGAAGAGCGGGAGGAACTCCCCGAAGAGGCTATCCAGGAAATCGTAGCTCTTTGGGTTGGCCGGCGAGAGCATCCAAGCCTTACGCCCTCGAAACCATGCTGGCATCTCCGTCTCGTCACCCACGAAGGCACCGACCCCAAGGTCTTCGGCAAGCGCATGGTACTCGGGATGTTTCAAAACGGTTGCCAGATGGCCGAAGCAAGCCAGCGACGGCACAAGCTCGATGTGGCGTGCGTGGCAGTAGGTATCCAGTTCGAGAATATCCTCGGCGGTTAGCGGCGACACCCCGCGCCCAATCTTCGGGTGCCCGCGAAACGCAAAGGTGTGTTCGACATAGAGTTGAAGCTGATTGATTTTGTAATGCGCCAGTTCATCGGCAAGCTGGCACAGCCGATCCAACGTGGGAACGCGGCCGCGACAAACATCGTAGTAAACCCCGCGATCTACGAAATCCGGCCAGTCCGTGATATCCATGGCGGGCAACG